>JBKPQV010000540.1:0-15767 GCA_046734235.1 Acidobacteriota bacterium | reverse complement strand
GCAGCTCCCACCACAGGCGGTCTCATTCTTTTCAACGATCCAAATCGGAAGGATGAGATGTATCACCAGTACAACTTGACGGGCCAATGGGAATTCAGACCGGGCTGGCTTGCAGAGCTGGCTTACGTTGGTTCACAAGGCCGGAATTTGTTGGTGCTGCAGAATATCGGCACTGGCAATGATGAAGGTGGACCAGGAGCCCGCGAGGTTACAGGCATTGGTGCGGTAACCGCCACTCGTTACCGGGGCAAGTCGAACTACAACGCCATGCAAAGCAAGTTGGAAAAACGATTCGCGAAAGGTTTATCGATACTTACGACTTATACGTGGGCCCACGCGATCGACGATTCACCAGGCGGCATTTGTTCCAACGGTGCGAGCGCTCGTGATTGTGGCCCGGATGATCCAACGAGGCCACAACTGGAGCGCGGAAACGCTGATACAGATGTGAGACATCGTTTCACATTTTCAAATGTTTATGACCTTCCCATCGGACGTAATCGTCGCTATGGAAGTAGCATGCCGAAAGCGCTGGACTTTGCGGTTGGAGGATTTCAACTCAACAACATCGTCCAGTGGCAGACTGGTCCAGTTTTCAACGTGACCTGTAATGGCGGCCGAGTGGACATCCTTGGTGATGCGTCTCCAACTTCGACAGACGAGAGCCGTGGGCTTGAACTGAATCGGGCCGCTTTTAGATGCGCGCAAACTCGTGTCTTTCCGAGTGACGCAAGCAGTCCCCACATTGGTTCGCTGGGAAGAAACGTGTTTCACGGTCGGCAGCAGTTTTATTGGGATGCTTCACTATTCAAGAATTTCCCCGTCACGGCGATTAGCGAAGCATTCAACGTTCAGTTCCGGTTTTCTGCTTACAACGTTCTCAATCGCGTAAATCGATCTGCACCCAACGGTGATATCAACAATGCGGGTGATTTCGGACGCGATGTGAGTGAGCAACGAAGGCGGCAGATGGAGTTCTCCCTCAAGCTCATCTTCTAACGGAACTTAATGTTATCAGGTCAATCGAGTGGCACGAGAAGTTATGCGTGCCACTCGATTATTTGATTGACCGCAACTTTCTCTCGCTCATAAGTCCCCAGAATCGCCATGTTTAGCAGATCGATTACAAGGTTCCTGGTTGTATTAACCCTTTTTGTTTTTAACGCTGGAGTTTGCTCCCAGGAAACGAAGAGCATTGGTGGTAAAGAACATGATGACAATATTCTTGGCGTCAAAATCGGCATGACTGTTCCCCAGGCACTCGAGAGCGTCTTTGTGAATGCTAACCGCAAGCCAGGGCAGGAGAAGCCAGATGTGATGCGACACGAAGGCCCTGACAAGAAGGATATTCGCGTTTTATACGAAGACCTGAAGATCGGTAAGCTGCAGATTCTATTTTTGCAGGGTAAGTGGGTTAAAGAGATCGTGCTCGACTATTCTGTGCGACCCCTCTACGATGAATTGCGGTTAGCACCAAGCGGAAATATTGGGGATGCAATGGGTGGTCAGCGCTACGACGATCGCTATACGATCGTGTTTACCGAAGAGAGTGCGGCAAAGCGTCAGCGCATTTGGTATCGCGACGAAAAAACTCCGCTCGGATTCCGCGAACGAATTCAGTTTATTTCTGCGAAGAAACCGGATGAGGCCAGTGTTGAAGCGAAACAGATCATCAGAAAGGTGATTACAGTCTTACCAGCTGATGAAGAAAAGTTTTTGAATGCAATGGCCCAACAGTAGATGCAAGTTTTGGGTCGGATCTTATGCAGTTTTTCAACCCGAAGACTAGTCGGTTTCATGTCGCCTCCTTCCTGATGGCGTTCGGGATAATCGTCCTAACAACATCGACACTTCAGGCGACTCAGCAGCCCAAACAAAACAGACCCCAAGTATCAACAAGTAAAGTAAACGGAACTAACGACAAACTTTCAGAAGCAGCAGCGTGGTTGAAAGACGGCCGTACACAGGAAGCAGAAGTTCTGGTTAGGCAGGTTTTAGCAACCAATCAAAAGAGCTCAGAAGCTCATGCATTGCTCGGGGTGATCCTCGATCAGCGACGGGAAACCAAACTTGCGGAAGATGAGTACCGCGTAGCACTGCAGCTTAAGCCCGATTATGTGTTTGCTCTGTCGAGTTATGGAGTGATGCTGGCTCGAACAAATCGGCCGACTGAAGCGATCGAAAAGTTTGAGTCCGTTCTAAGGCTTGAGCCGGCGCATGAAGTAGCAATCTTCAATCTAGGCGCTTTGTATGCCGCGCGCTCCGATTACAGTCGAGCGGTACCAATGTTGGAGAAGGCGAGTGGAATCGATCCCGACAAGCCTCGAGTTCACCCAGGCACTGATCCCGCCCTATTGCTGACTTTGGTTAACGCCTATGTTCATGTGGAGCGGCGTAAGGAAGCGTTAGAACTGGCCCACCAACTCGAAAGTGCCGCGGGCGGAAATCCGAGATTGCTTTTTTCGCTCGCTTTAAGCCTGGCGGAAGGGCACGAGTATTCTGAAGCAGTTCGCCTGTTCCAAAAAACAAATGAACTGAAACCCAAGACTTACGAGGTGCTCTACAACCTTGGTTTAGCACTTTACAACCTCGATCGTTTGCCGGAGGCGCACGAGGCTTTGTCGAGTGCCTCGACTATTTCACCGCTCGAGCCAGATCCCTTTTACCGTTTGGGCCTGGTTGCGTCCGCGCAAGGGGACACCAAGGCGGCACTGACTTATTGGACCAGGGCATTGGACTTGAAGCCGTCGTTTCCGGAAGCAAACTTTATGATCGGTGAGGAACTACTGAAGAACAAGCTTTTCGAGAAATCGATTCCTTTTTACGAGCGCGCCGTCGAACAAAGCAAAGGCGAGATGATCTACTTTTTGCGTTTGGGCGTCGCGAATGTTCGAGGGCAACGTTACGACCAGGCAACCTCGGTATTTAACGAAGCGATCAAGCGGTTTCCTGATAATGCAAATCTCTATTTTCTCCTGGGGTACGCTGGTCGCGCGGCGGGTCAATATGATCAGGCAGTGAGCGCATTCAAAACCGCTCTCAAATTACGGCCAGACAACTCTGATGTACTGGCTAACCTGGGATACATCGCCAGCCAGCGTGGGGAAAACGTCGAAGCAGAATCGTTGCTGAAGCGTGCAATTGAGCTGGATCCTGCCGGCTTCCCTGCCTATCACGACCTGGGACGTTTGCTGGTTAAGCTGAAAAGGTACGACGAAGCGTTGCCACTTTTGCGTCGCGGCGCGGAACTGAATTCTAAAGATCCTGGAGTTCATTACCAATTATTTTTGGCGTATTCACGCTTGAAAAAAACTGATGAGGCAAATCGAGAGTTAGCAGAGTTTAAGCGGCTCGACGAAGTAAACAAACACGGCACAACCGCATTAAGTGGAGCAAGTAAGCCCGTGGCTGGAATGGAGACTGAATCACTACCGCCATTGTCCCCAACAGCTGCTGGCGAAACAACGAAGCCTCGGACTCCGGTGCCTTAAGTCGCTTTCAGGGTAAAGCCAACCGAGGTTGGAACTTCGCATTGTGTAACGGCTTTGCACGGAAAAGTGAAAATCCCACCCACGGAAGTGGGTGGATTGTTCAAGTCCTTTCTACCTGAACGTACGATTTTGGAATACTAAATACCCCACACGGAAGTGTGGGGATCGTTCAAGTCCACACTATTCATGAGTACTTGAGATTGCGTGGCCCGAGATAAATAGTTTGGACTTGAAGTATCCACGCACTGCCGTGGGTGGTATTAGGAGGACGCAATCGGCTCCTTATAGAAAGGACCTGAACCATCCACCCACTTCCGTGGGTGGGATTTGAAGAGTCATGACTAACCGTCTCTTTGGACTGATCTTTTTACTCGCGTTACGTTTAACGATCGTTGCACAGTCTTCCGCGCCGACCGTTACCAAAGTTGAGCCACCATCTTGGTGGGCAGAGCATTCGATCAATCCAGTTAGATTGTTGGTGCGAGGTACAAAATTAAGAGATGCAAGTGTGCGTTCAACCAATCCGGCTATCAGTATTTCGGCCGTCAATATAAATGCCAGAGCGACGTATATGTTTGTCGATGTCAAAATAGGTGATACAGCACGAGCTGGTGATTACCCATTGATCGTGCAGACGCCTGCCGGGCGTGCAGAGATTCCTTTCAGAATCGAGTCGCCGCTTGATTCAAGAACGCACTTTCAAGGTATTACAACTTCGGACGTGATCTATTTGATCATGACCGATCGCTTCGCTGACGGTGACAAAAACAATAACTCTCCAACCGACGCTCCAACGGAAGCAAACGATCGTAGCAACCCTCGTGCGTATCACGGGGGCGATCTGCGCGGCATCATCAATAAGCTTCCGTATCTTAAAGATCTGGGTATCACCGCGATCTGGTTGACTCCCTGGTATGACAACTGGAATGGCGTGAATCGTTGCGACAAGCCCTGGTGCCCAAACACCTACTACCACGGCTATCACGCAATTGATTATTACGAAGTTGAGGATCGCTTTGGTGACCTGAAAACGTTGCAGGAACTAGTGGAGAAAGCGCATGAACTGGGAATTAAGGTGATTCAAGACCAGGTTGCGAATCACGTTGGCTCGCGGCATCCATGGGTTTCCGATCCTCCACTCGAAAATTGGTTCCACGGCACACCTCAGAATCATCAGCTAAACAAGTTTAGAAACAGCGCGTTACTGACGCCGCACGCCAATCCAGACGAACTTCGCAATGCACTCGATGGTTGGTTTAGCGACGACTTGCCGGATATGAATCAGGACGAACCTGAGGTCGCGCATTACGAGATACAGAACTCTTTGTGGTGGGTTGGCATTACTGGAATCGATGGGATCCGCCAGGACACAATTCAATATATGCCGCGTTCCTTCATTAGAAGTCTTAGTAGTGCTTTGCACCGGCAATACTCCAGGATGTGGATGGTTGGTGAAGTTTTTGAAAGGACTGAGCCCGCTCAAACCGCCTACTTCATCGGCGGGCACAAAGGTTTCGATGGTATCGATACTCAACTGGATTCAGTATTCGATTTCGCAGTCTGGAACACATCGCAGTTAGTATTTACAAACAAACTACCAGTGCGCGCATTGCGTGACCAGTTGAAGTATGACGCACTGTATCCAGATCCACTAAAGTTAACGACACTTGCGAACAATCACGACACAGTTCGCTTTATGTCACTTGAAGGCGCTACGCCTGAGGGTGCGCTCCTTCATCTTGCATTCATTTTGAGTCTTCGTGGAACTCCCCAACTCTACGCTGGTGAAGAAATCGGCATGGAAGGTGGAGAGGATCCGTACAATCGCCGTGACTTTCCCGGAGGTTTCCCATTTGGCGCAAATGCCGATTCGCGAAACGCCTTTACGAAGGAAGGTCGCAGTGCGCAGGAACAGCGGATCCATCAATGGGTTCGCGATTGGATTAAGTTACGTAAGGAACATTCATCAATCCGAGAAGGTAAATTGATAGATCTTTATTACGACGATCACACTTACGTGTTCGCACGTCAGGACAATCGCGAGACGGTGATTGTAGCTTTCAATAGAAACGACGAGCGTTCTATTAACATTCCGGTTCGATCAATTGGAACAAGAGATGGATCTGAGGCGCTTCCACTTATTGGCGGCTCTTCCCCAGCACGAGTCACGAACGGTCAAGTAACACTAAAGCTCCCAGCGAAAGCGGCTTTTGCATTCAAAGTAAACTGAGATGAATTTTCCCAGAGCCAGCGGGGTGCTCTTGCATCCAACTTCACTGCCAGGTCCTTACGGAATTGGGGACCTTGGCCCTGAAGCCTATCGATTTCTTAAGTTTCTCGCCGATGCAGGGCAATCGCTTTGGCAGGTTTTGCCTCTTGGCCCAACGGGCTATGGCGACTCACCATATGCGTGCTACTCAGCGTTCGCTGGTAATACGCTGCTCATAAGTCCGGAGCAATTAGTTGCAGATGGTCTACTGAGCCGCGCAGATCTTTACGTAAGCCAGAGCAATTCCGATCGAATCGATTTCGGTGAAGCGCATTCTCTGAAGGAATCACTTTTACGAAAGGTCTATCAGAATTACACGAAGACTACCGATACAAACCTGCGTAGCTCGTTTGAAACGTTTGCCCAGCATCATGCGAACTGGCTCGAAGATTATGCGCTCTTCCGGGCGCTCAAAGATGCACATGGTGGAATTGCCTGGAACAATTGGGAAGCGTCGCTAGTGAACAGAACTTCCGCAGCACTAGAGCGGGCCCGCGAAGAATTGCGCGACGAGATCGAAGCGCACATGTTTTATCAATTCCTTTTCTTTCGTCAGTGGTCGACATTAAAGGCTTACGCGAATGAACACGGTATCAAGGTTGTTGGCGATTTACCGATCTTCGTGGCTCCCGACTCTGCTGACGTTTGGACCAACCCGGAGCAATTCCAACTCGACAAAAACGGAACGCCAACAGTGGTTGCGGGTGTTCCTCCTGACTATTTCAGCACCACAGGTCAATTATGGGGCAATCCGCTTTATAACTGGGATCACATGCTGGAAGACGGATTTACCTGGTGGATCGAACGTGTTAGAGCCACGTTGACCGTCGTTGATATCGCACGCATCGATCACTTCCGGGGATTTGCCGCCTGTTGGGAAATTCCCGGTGGCGACAAAACTGCCGAGCGAGGGCGATGGGTAGAAGCACCCGGCAAGGAACTATTTACGGCGATAAAAAAGGCGCTCGGCGAGATCCCGATCATTGCTGAAGATCTGGGCGTGATTACACCCGACGTCGTGGCGTTAAGAGAGCAGTTTGGTTTTCCCGGAATGCGCATACTTCAGTTTGGTTTTGGCAGCGACACCAAAAATCTCGATCTGCCTCACAACTACGTCCCGAACGTCGTGGCTTACACAGGAACACACGATAACGACACAACAGTTGGTTGGTTTCATAGTGTCGCCGGCGAAGGATCTACAAGGACCGCAGCGCAGATCAAACGCGAACAGACTTTTTGTATCAATTACCTGAACACAGACGGTCACGAGATTCATTGGGATTTCATTCGCGGAGTTTGGGCTTCAGTTGCAAACACTGCGATTGTGCCTTTGCAGGATTTGTTAGGTTTGGGACCAGATGCTCGCATGAACCTGCCAAACAGTACGAGCGGGAATTGGAGTTGGCGTTATCGAGAGGGGGCGCTCACCACAGAAATTGCACAGCGCCTTAACAAGTTGACGGAGTTGTATGGACGCACAAGGGAAGCGGTGAAAGCATGAAAGCGCCGTTCGAAAGATCTATGTTCTCTCGTCGCGGCCAACCAGGTTTGCTATTGCCTGTTCCAGGCACTATGAACCTATTCGCGGTCCTGGTGGTAGTTATCATCTTCACGTCCATTCAAGCTGACGCTCAATCTCCTCAAGTTTTAAAAGTCGATCCACCGAGTTGGTGGTTGGGTAGTTCGGTTAATCCAGTGCGGTTAATGATTCGTGGCAAAAACTTGCAAGGTGCTCGGATTCAGATCCCCGGCAGCGACATCCGCACCGGCATTCCCAGAATAAACGACCGCGGTACCTACGCTTTCGTGGATGTCACAATTACCCCGGCTGCGAGAGCAGGTAAGCGAGACATCAGGATCACAACGGCGCAAGGTACTACCCAAGCTTCATTTGAAATCCTTCCTCCACTAACTCGACAAAATCGTTTTCAAGGTTTTTCACCTGCAGACGTTTTGTATCTCATCATGCTCGATCGATTTAGCGATGGTGATCAGACAAATAATGATCCCCCACAATCGCGTGGCATTTATGATCGCACCAATAAGTTCTACTACCACGGTGGTGATTTGCAGGGAATTATCAATCGCCTGGATTACCTCAAAGATCTTGGTATTACAGCCATCTGGATCACTCCCTGGTACGACAACTACGATCGGCCAAATCAAATCGAGTTGAAGGAAGGGAAGCCTTCAACTGGCTTTCATGGTTATAACCCGCAGGACTTTTACACAGTCGAAGAACATTTTGGGACCCTCGATAAGTTGCAGGAGTTAGTTGAGACTGCTCATCGAAAAGGCATCAAAGTCATCCAGGATCAGGTTGTCAACCATACTGGTCCATATCATCCCTGGGTCGATGATCCACCTACGCCTACATGGTTTAACGGTACCAAAGACCGTCACCTGAACAATGTCTTTCAAACATGGGAACTGCATGATCCTCGCCCGGTAGAAACATTGAAGCGCCAAACCATGGAGGGTTGGTTTCTCGACTTTCTTCCGGATTTAAATCAGACGGACAAAGAAGTCTCACGTTATCTGATTCAGAACAGCTTGTGGTGGATTGGCACAACCGGTCTCGACGGCATTCGCATGGATACATGGCAATATGTGCCCAATTCATTTTGGCGTGATTGGACCAGTGCGCTGAAGAAAGAGTTTCCGAACTTCAAAGTTGTCGGTGAAGTTAAAGATGGTGACGTTGTTCACACTGCATTCTTTCAAGGTGGCGCGACGCGTTTTGACGGAATTAATTCAGGTCTCGACTCGCTGCTCGATTTTCCACTCTTCTATTCAATAAGACGATCATTTGCCGAAGGATTAACTATAGATGAGATTCCCAGAACATTGGCCCGGGACTACCTCTATAACAACTCCGAAATTCTGGTAACTCTATTGGGTGGCCACGACGATGGTCGGTTCATGAGCGAAAAAGGGGCGACGATCGATGGCCTTAAGTTGGCAAGTGCGTTTGTACTGACCACTCGCGGCGTGCCTCAACTTTACTACGGCGATGAGATCGCAATGACCGGCCCGGATGAGCCCACTACGCGCGGCGATTTTCCGGGAGGCTTTGCTGGAGATCCTAACAACGCATTTACAAAAGAGGGACGCGACGCGCGTCAACAGGAACTTTTTGAATTCGTCAGAACCATGGCGCATCTGCACCAGAGTCTCGACCCGTTGCAGCGGGGAAAGTTAATTAATCTATACGTTTCTCAACAACAATACGTGTTCGCACGACGATCACAGTCAGGTTGCGTCGTCGTAGCTTTTAACAATGAGACGAGACCAACGACGCTAAATTTCGAAGTGCCGGGCACTGTATTGACAGACGGTTCAGTAATGGTTGATCGAATTGGAAGGGCAAAGAATGTGCGAGTTGCACAAGGTGAAATGATTGTTTCGTTGCCGGCGCGATCGGTGGCCGTGTTGGTGAAGCAGTGACACCGTTGGAGGGCTCAGGAGGACTCGATGCGTAAACCGCGATTGAGCTTTTGGCAAATCTGGAACATGAGCTTTGGGTTCCTCGGCATTCAGTTTGGCTGGGGCTTGCAGCTCGCAAACATGAGTCCGATCTACAAGTACCTGCATGCCGAAGAAAGTTCGTTGCCTTATCTGTGGTTGGCTGGTCCAATCACAGGTCTGTTGATACAGCCGATTATTGGTTCGATGAGTGATCGCACGTGGAACCGCCTCGGTCGACGTCGTCCTTACTTTCTTGTTGGTGCAATACTCGCCAGTACTGCTCTGTTTTTCATGCCTAACTCGTCTGCGGTTTGGATGGCAGCAGGCATGCTCTGGATTCTCGACGCCAGCATCAACATAACGATGGAGCCGTTTCGCGCTTTCGTCGCCGATAAATTACCCGAGGAGCAACGCACTCTTGGATTTGTGATGCAAAGTTTCTTCATCGGCATTGGTCAGACTCTGGCAAACGCTTTGCCATATCTGTTCACGGCCCTTGGTGTCGTTGGAGTGATGGCGAGTGGTATTCCGCTCTCAGTCGAATATTCATTCAAGATTGGTGCAGTTGTGTTCCTGGTGGCGGTTATTTGGACGGTGGCGACTTCGAAAGAGTATCCACCAGAAGACATAGAAGCGTTTCACAGAATGAAACGTGAGAATAAGGGCCTTCTGCATGGTTTCGGTGAAATCTTTTCTTCGATTGCCGAAATGCCAACTACGATGAAGCAACTGGCTGTAGTGCAGTTCTTCACCTGGTTTGCGTTGCCGTGCATGTGGCAATTCTTTGGACTGGCAGTTGCGCGGCATGTCTTTCTCGCGCCTGATGAGAAGTCCGCCCTGTTTGCAAAAGGGACTGAATGGGCTGGCTTGTGTTTCGCAATCTATAACGTTGTCTGTTTCGTTATTGCGTTCTTACTTCCGTCACTGGCGAAAGCAACAAGTCGAAAGGGAGTTCACATCATTTCACTCGTTTGTGGTGGCATCGGGTTGATCTCCGTGCTTTTCATCACGAACAAGTGGGCCTTATTTCTAAGTATGACTGGTGTTGGTATCGCATGGGCATCGATTCTCTCAATGCCTTACGTAATGTTGTCGACTGCGGTACCGCCAGCGCGTATGGGGGTGTACATGGGTGTGTTCAATCTTTTCATCGTCTTTCCGCAAATAGTGATGTCGTTAATCGTGCCGAATATCTTCAATAGTGTGTTGGGTGCGGATCCTCGTAATGCAGTGGTACTTGGAGGTATCAGTCTCCTAGTAGCTGCTGCATCTGTGATGATCGTCAAAGATGTGCACGCAAAGGTGCCCGTTGGAGATGTGCTTCGGGGAGACGCCGCAGAGCATCTCGGGATGCAGGAGTCAGCGCAGGCGGTACCGAGTACCGGGTTGGTTGATGAGGAATGAATCTTATTGCGCAGTAGTCGTGAAGAAGGTGTGAAGAATGAAGACGTTAACCACCAAGACCCAAAGACCCAAAGACACGAATAAACAAACTGACCCAAAGGGTTTGAAATTTGTGCCTTTGTGCCTTGGAGCCTTCGTGGTTAGTTTTTGTTTCCGACATGGTAGCGCCTGGATCCTCTTTCTATGAAACTAATGAAGACAAAACTAATCCTGTTCTTCATTTTGTCGTGGTTCTGCATCTCTCAGCTTAACGCACAGCAACCGACTCGAGACGTCTCGAAAGAATCAGCGCGGCCAACTCGCGATTGGGTTCGCGATGGTGTTGTTTACGAAATTTACCCGCGCGCCTTCTCTAATAAAGGAGACTTCAACGGAATCAGCTCCCAGCTCGATCAACTGAAAGATCTTGGTGTCAACATTCTCTGGCTTATGCCCATTCACCCGATTGGCCAGGAAAAAAAGAAAGGCACGATAGGCAGTCCTTATGCCGTTCGTGACTACTACGCTATCAATCCGGATTACGGCACCAAAGAAGATCTAAAACGCCTCGTGTCCGAAGCACATCGTCGCGAAATGAAAGTGATTATTGACATAGTCGCCAATCACACATCGTGGGACAGTGTATTGATGAAGCATCCGGAGTTTTACAAGCGCGACGCCAAAGGCAACATTACCTATCCGTACGATTGGTTCGACATCGCCGCCTTGAATTACAACAACAACCCTGCGCTACGTACTTACATGACTGACATGCTCAAGTATTGGGTGCGCGACTTTGATCTAGACGGTTTTCGATGTGACGTTGCCGGCGAAGTGCCGACTGATTTCTGGGAGGCTGCCCGTGTTGAATTGGAAAAAATCAAACCCGATATCGTGATGTTGGCCGAGGCGCACAAACCGGAACTGCTCGTGCGCGCATTTGATCTCGACTATTCGTGGCCGCTTCACAGTGCACTAACAAATGTTTTGCAAGGCCATTCACCCGCGACGCAACTTAGAACCGAGTGGGAGCAGGAGCTCAAGGAATATCCGCGCAATGCGATTCACATGCGATTCAGCGATAACCACGATGAACGTAGAGCGATTGCAAGGTTTGGCGAGCCGGCAGCCCTTGCTGCATCGGCGCTTATGTTTACGTTGGATGGAGTACCAATGCTTTACAACGGCATGGAAGTCGGCGATACGACTGAATCGGGCGCGCCCGCATTGTTTGAACGTTTACCAATCTTTTGGTTCATAGCTGATCGGCGTCCTGAGTTTCCTCGTTTCTACAAGGATATGTTGAAGCTGCGCAAAATGAGTGAGGCTTTACGCCGGGGTTCGCTGGAGTGGCTCGCCAATTCTGACCAGACAAGGGTTGTTACCTATGTTCGTCGTAGTGCGAATGAGGAAATACTTGTTGCAGTTAATCTTTCGAGCCGCCCTTATTTTGGAAGCGTGGAAGGAGCAAGCAGTGGAGAGTATGTTGAAGTAACGCCGAATGTCGCCGCGCCATTACCCCCTGATGCTCCCGCTTCCCAGGGATCAATCGGCAAGCGGGCGATTGGTCTGCCTGCGATTTCACTGGATGCCTGGGGATATCGATTCTTTAAAAGAAGTATTCGCCATTAAGTACTTACCTTTGATCGCTTACTAATTTAAGACATGTGTCGCCCTGTCTTACTTTCGCTGTTTGTCGCTATTGCCGGCCACACTTTGTTGGCCCAACAGGCAAAACCCGTCTCACAAGCCGGGCCAGGCGTTGATGCGCATTGGCCCACTGCGGCAAAAAATGGATTCGGCACTTCAACAACATTGGAGTCGAAAGTTTGGTTCACGCTTGCTAACGGTGTGTTGACGGAAGTGTTCTATCCAACACTTGATTCCCCAAACACACAATCGCTTCGTTTCATGGTCTGTAAGTTACAGGCTTGCGTTGACGAAGAGCGTGATATGACGCACTCATTGAAAGTGTTGGATCCGCGTTCCTTAAGTTTTCAACAAGCCAGCGCTCATGCCGATTTCTCTTTAACGAAGAATTACACCACGGACGTTGAGCGATCGACCGTTTTGATCGAAGTTAATCCGAAGATCTCTGACACGAGTGCGTCGCTTTACGTTGTCTACGATCCTTCCCTGAACAATAGCGGTATGCACGATACCGGGTGGAGTGTCGGCAAATCTCTGCTGGCCACTGAAGAACATGTCTCCAGTGCTCTGGTTGCAAGCGAAGGGTTCACAGACGTCGCCACCTTCTTCAAGGCTGACCGATTTGTACGACCTGACAACTTCCCAACGCAAACCCGCGTCGAAAATGGCAATGTTGTTCAGATCGGAAAACTGCCCTCATCGGGGCGCTCGACTCTCGCACTCGCATTCGGCGCTACACCTGGTGAGGCATTACTGAATGCGCGTCGTTCTCTACAAAAAGGATTCGCGACCTGTCGTCGACAATACGAGGCGGGTTGGCACGATTACCTGTCATCGCTGAACCTATTCAAGTCTCCACACGGCCGGCAGCTAAACATGTCGGCGATGGTACTCAAAGGACTTGAAGACAAAACTCATCGCGGGGCTTTCATTGCTTCTCCATCGACACCTTGGGGTGGAGGTCCAAATGCGAATGAGCCAACGGTGAGTGGTTATCACGCCGTATGGGCCAGGGATCTTTATCAAGTAGCAACGGCTTTCATTGCGCTGGGCGATCTTGCTGCAGCTAATCGCGCCCTCGATTATCTTTTCAAAGTGCAGCAAAGAGCCGATGGCAGTTTTCCTCAGAATAGCTGGATCGACGGACGGCCAATCGGCGGCGGGTTGCAAATGGATCAAGTAGGCCTGCCGTTAGTGCTCGCGTATCAGTTGAGACGCAGCGATAGGGACACATGGCTCAAACACATTAAACCCGCAGCAGAATTAATAGTCTCGCGCGGCCCCATAACTAACCAGGATCGTTGGGAAGAGAAGTCGGGATATTCCCCGTCATCAATTGCTGCCCAGATTGCAGGATTAATTTGTGCCGCCAGTGTTGCTACCAGGCATCAAGACTCCGAGTCAGCTTCCAGATATCTGAAGACTGCCGACCGTTGGCGTGAGGAGTTGGTTTCATGGACTGTCACTTCTAGTGGACCACATGGGGACGGAAACTACTTTCTGCGGCTGACTGAAAACGGCAAGCCAAATGACGGTGACGAGATGGAGATTAACAGTGGAGGTGGTCGTTACGATCAGCGATCCATAGTCGATGCGGGATTTCTCGAATTGGTGCGTTTGGGTGTCGTTAGCGCGACGGATACGCTGGTCCAAAAATCTCTCAAAATCATTGACGCGACAATTAAGGTCGACACTCAACGTGGACCCGGATGGTATCGGTATAACCACGATGCCTATGGCGAACGTATCGACGAAATGCCTTATGACGGCAGATCTGGAATTGGACGATTGTGGACATTACTTACTGGCGAGCGAGGAGAGTACGCGTTAGCAGTTGGCGCCAAAGCGAACGCACGAGCGATGCTAAACACGATGGCCGCTTTTGCGAATTCGGGGATGATGATTTCTGAACAGGTTTGGGATCGAGGAGAAAAAATCGGAACTGGTAACGGATCAGCAACACCACTTGCATGGTCTATGGCCCAGTTTATCCGGCTAGCAGTAAACATCGAACGCGGCAGGAATATTGAGACGCCGCAGATTGTGGCAGTTCGTTATGCCAAAACTTCCAATAGCAACAATCACTGAGTCGATCAGCGTCAAACTCGAACGGCCGAAAGATAGTTTCGTTTTCGCCGCTGATCTTGGTGGCACCCATTTGCGGGCGGCGCTAGTCGATCCCGCGGGGAAAATCCATTACAGGATCAAACATAACACCCCCCAGGAGGACACACCTGACTCAATTGTTCAAGCGCTGGTTACAGCGCTGCATGACTGTCAGGCAAAAGCGAAATCGGATGCGGCTGGTAGGTCCATTACGGCAATCTCAGTTGTGGTTCCGGGAACTGTTAATGTCGAGCAAGGCGTGGTTGTCAAAGCACCTAACCTCCCTTCACTCGACGGGTTTCCGTTGGCCAATGAATTGAGGATACAACTAAAACGTCCCGCACTCTTGGAGAACGATGCCAATGCGGCTGCGGTCGGAGAAATGTGGATGGGTGCAGGACGTGGCCAAAGCAGCATTGTTTGTGTGACGTTAGGCACCGGAGTCGGAGGTGGAATCATCCTCGATAGCAAACTATGGCGAGGCGCAGATGGTGCAGCGGCTGAGATTGGTCACATGTGTGTTGATCCGTTTGGCGGCGTAGCTTGTGGTTGCGGCAGTCGAGGGTGTTTGGAAGTTTATGCGTCTGCAACTGCGATCGTGCGCATGACCGAAGAGGGAATTCCCCGGCATCCGGATTCAACGCTCCCGTCTAGAGTGCTCACGTCTGCGGTAATCTTCAACGCCGGCATGGAAGGCGATGAGCTTGCGCTTGAGGCATTCCGGCGGATGGGAGTATACCTGGGAATAGGCATTGCCAACCTGATCAACCTTTTGAATCCCCAGATGATTGTGATTGGTGGTGGTGTAGTAAATGGTTGGCAGCTATTCGAGAAGAGCATGCGGCAACAGGTCGCGGAGCGAGCGTTTCCGCTGCTCGCCGATCGCGTAAAGATTGTGCGCGCGGAATGTGGCGATGATGCCGGATTGCTGGGTGCCGCCCGATTAGTGTTTGAGAACTAAGGTCATTGCTGATTTGTGATTGTTGATTGTTGATTTGTAGAACCTCCGTACATCCAGAGTCTCAATCAGCAATGAGCAATCAAAAATCAGCAATCTAAAAATATGACTGACATAACAAAACTTGTCGCAATTATTAGTGTCCTGCTTGGGCAGAGCATCATCGCTGACGCACAGGATGTCGCGAGCTTTACGAAAATTGGAGCTGTGGTAAGTTTCGACAAGTCAGATCAAAGCGTCACCTTCAAGTGTGCCGACAATTCGCAAGTACAGGTTACCGTCCTTGCGCCGGATTTGTTTCGTGTCCGTGCCAATTTCGCACAACCCATACCTTCAATTGATCACTCCTGGGCCATTGCCAAAGAAAACTGGCAGACTCCTCGCTGGTCCGTACGCGATGACGCTCAAACTGTGACTCTCTCAACAGACCTGTCTCTTATAC
>JBKPQV010000539.1:0-6381 GCA_046734235.1 Acidobacteriota bacterium | reverse complement strand
TCCCTTCACTGTCGAAGGACCTACAGATGATCCTCTGCTAAAACTTACTTCGGGCGTGCTGCCTGCTGTCGACAAGGCTATTGAGTTAGGAATTGCAGATCGCAACCGGCTCTTTGTAATGGGACATAGTCTCGGCGGCTTTGCAACTTATGGCTTAATCACGCAAACCAACCGGTTCAAGGCCGCAGTGGCTCTTGGTGGACTAACAAATCTCGTTAGCGGTTATGGTCAATTCGACACCGCCAGCCGCTATGACGATTATCCTAATCAGAAGTCCTCTAATCAGGCACTCGTTATTGAATCTGTCTTATCACTACGCTCGCCACCCTGGAATGACATGGAGCGATATCTGCGAAATAGTCCGATCACTTATGTCGGTCGTGTACAAACTCCACTAATGATCATTCAGGGCGACTTGGATGGCATTCCGATCGAACAAGGGGAAGAGTTTTTCATGGCACTGCAACGCCAGGGCAAACGAGCAGAATTCGTTAGATATTGGGGCGAGGGACACGTGTTTCAGTCTCCAGCAAATATACGAGACATGTGGGAGCGTATTTTTGCCTGGTTCAAAGAATTCGACGAGCAATCGGATTAGGAAGAACAACATCGATTGCTGGGGCACGGTGGTGTGCGAACAGCGTCCTGTGCATGTACAGCGCGAAGGGGGCTGCATTGCATAGATATGGCTGTCACGCACACCGCCGGGGTTAATACAACTCAACGCATAAAACGTTAGAGCCGTAAATGTTTAGTCAATGTCGCCAGCGAGGATGCTCTCGGTGCCGTCATCCGAGGTGAAAACATCCTTACTTCCCAGAATTACTTCCTGAGCTTTGCCGACTTCGACAACGTCCGAAACGGTGTAATCGTTTTCCATCGCGATTCTCCTTTCATTCGAATTCAATCATCCCCACCGAGGCCTCAGTGGAGTTCTACGCGTCCGGAACGCTTACTTGACGTGTGCACATGCCGTTGTGGATTTCATTGCAGCTAATTGCCTGGCTGCTACGTTCATATCCAAAATCTTTGCGGGCTCCGATCGTCTGCTTTCCAGAGCACGAAGCCAAAGTTCCAGTGATATGGTTTGAATCAAAGCAAAAGAATACGGTTCAATACCGTGCCGTGTCTTCTCTAAGGCCCGAACTAGATATTCATGATTCACATAACCACGAGCGCAGACTCGGGCCTCGTTAAAAATCGCTTCGAGGCCAGACCATTGACGAGCAATAGCCCGCATGAGTGCCTCATCCGGACCTCTCTTGCTCTTTCTGTTTAGAACCTGACCAGGCAAGTCATGATGGAGTACCCGACGAAGCAGCGACTTGGTGCGCCCCGGCCTGACTCTCTGTTCAAATGGGATCGCCTGCAGAAACTCAACTAGTGGCCTATGTAGATAGGGATGACTGACCTCGATCCCGCCGCGATCACGGTACGAAGCTTTTGCAACAAACCGGATTATTGAGAGCAAACCTATAGCCTGATCGCGGCCACCAGGCATCTTGAAACCAAAAACATCCTGCAAACCAGCATATCGATCCCTTAGCTCCATCTTCTCGACAAAGGCCGTCTCATACCATGGAGGAAGTTTCCAGTTTGGTTTACCACCTAATACAAGCTGCAGCTCGCGAGGCAGGATGGGGAATATCGTATCCTTCCACAATAGAGATCCGTAAGATTTTCTCAAGGTCTTGGACCACTCCCGCAACGAGCGATGCAAAAATAACGCTCGACCGCTCAGCAACAAATCGCCAAAGCCGGGTGCCGGATTTCCACCTAACATCTCGTCTCCACCATGTCCGGTCAGAAGCACGCGAGCACCATCACGATGCATTGCCTCACACATCGCGAGGTGACGATCCAAAAAGCAATCGAGAAAGTCTGGAAAGCTTGCAGGCAGCTCGTTTGATAATGAAGACAATGGCGGGTATCTGGTATCTGATAGATGAAAACCAACGTGGCCTCTCTTCTCTTCTACGGAATTTATGAATTCTCTTTCGTCGGAGCTATGAGCCTCGTCATAAATGTAAGAAGTTGTTTCGAGCCTGGTCGCTTCGACACTACCTTCACTGAAGAGCTCATCTGCTACGCAGACTATCGCTGAAGAATCAAGGCCACCACTCAGTTGGGCCCAAACCGGACCATTCACCCTAAGTCGACAACGAATCGCTTCTCGAAATAATTGGAGGAAATGCTCCTCATAATCTCGCTCACTCACATAACGAATTACATTATTCGGACTCAAGTTCCAGTATCGCTCGGTTGAAACTCTCCCATTGCAGCAAAGGGTGACGTGACCCGGCGGCACCGCAAATATGCCGAGGTAAGGAGTCAAATGCGGCTCGACTCCTCTGGTCAAATGACCAGCCACATAGTCGTCGTTAACCTCGATTGTGATTTGGGACAAATCCGCGAGAACAGAGAGGGACGAACAAAAGATAATTGCGTTGTCGCGTTTGCAGTAGTAGAGGGGTCGAGGTCCGATCGCGTCTCGTGCCAGCATCAAAGTCCTGGTGGCTACATCCCACAAGGCCAGGGCAAAGTCACCGACCAAAGACTTCAAGAATTTCGGACCATGCGCATCATAACTGGCAGAGACAATCTCAACATCGGTCAGTTCAGCATCGTTAAGCTGACAGCGCGCGAGCAAATCTTCCCGATTATCGAGCCGGCCATCCCAACATATAATCGTTCCGGATCCTGAAGCGTGTGGTTGAATCTCATTAAGGGAATGCTTATTCGTAGGAAAGCCGCGATAGACCATTCCGACTGAATCAGTGAACACCTCATATCCACCATCAGGATTCTGAATAGATAACGCGTGGCCAAAGGAATAGAGTAGCTCGCGCTCAACCGGCTGCTCATCAAAATGAAAAATCCCAGCAAATGCAGACATCATGCCCTCTCGATTTGAGTTCGAAGCCAGTACTCCAGGGGGATCACGAACGCTATGGCCAGAGCTGCTGCATCCTTACCTTCCCTGGCCAAGTCAAGTTTCGATCGCAAGGTTGCCTTATCAACATAGCCACGTGCACATACAAGTGGATCGGCAAACATTCGCATTAGCCTCGGCCACTCCCGGGACACACCACGAAGGGCCGCCTCGGTATTGAGCGTCTTTCCTCTTCGGTTCGCGATCTGCGCAGGCAACACCTCACGCAAAGCTCTTCGCAAAAGAGAACGTGTCTCGCTTAGACGAACGCGCTGTTGAAACGGAATGGCGTGCATGAATTCAATCAAAGGTCTGTGTGTGAATGGGTAACTGATCTCGGCGTTACCAAATTCTCTCCAATATCCGGATGCGACGTTTCGCACGATTCGCAAAAAAGACTTGGCCTGGTCGCGGCCACTCGGCCGGCGGTGACCAAAGACATCCACCGGTCCAAGTCTGCGGGCTTTGAAGTCCATGCGTCGCACAAACTCTTGATCATAAAGTTCGAAAAATTCTGGATGCATTCGACGTTTATGTTGGCTTTGTAAGTATTCGGGTAGCAGAGGGACTACCGCACTTTGATAAAAAACGTTGCCGTATGATTTGTTCAAAGCGTGACTCCACGCCTTCAGCTGACCATGCAGTGAAAATAGTTGGCCTTGAATCAACATATCTGCGAGCTCCGGGAGAGGGTCTCGGGCACCACCAAGTATTTCATCGCCACCCTTACCCGAAAGAAGTACACGCGCACCGTTCTGCGCCAATATTTCATTGACTCGGATGTGGTAGGCGGCAAAGTTTGCAATCGGGTTAGGAATGCTCATTTCGAAACCCTCTGCTAAAGGCGCAAAAAACCGAAAGTCATCCTCCCGTAAATGACAACCTTTTCTCTCAATTCTCGTCTCTACATGCGCAATGAACCGACGTTCATCGCTACTTGAAGCCTCATCAAATACATTGGAAATTGTTCGCAAGCTAGACGCCTCTGCTTCCCCACGTGTCACAATGTCGTCTGCCATGCACACAATCGAAGAGGAGTCCAAGCCACCACTAAGCTCAGCCCAAACCGGACCTTCCACTCGCATCCGACTACGCACCGAGTCTCTAAATAGGTAGCGGAACTGCTCTTCATACTCAGAATCGGTTGCATAGTGAATCTCTTTGTTGGGGTTCAATCCCCAAAATCTCGTGGTAGTTACTTTTTCATTGCTGACGATAACTGCATGTGCGGGAGGCACCGCGTGCACACGTTTGTATGGGGTTTGATCTGGCTCAGGAAGCCTGGTTAGGTAATCGGCGACGTATTCATCATTTACTTCACGTTCAATCCCAACTGTATCGAGCAAAGCACAAAGCTCCGTGGCCCAGGTAAACTTTCGACTATCGACGTGGTAGTAAAGTGTTCGTGGTCCGATAGGATCACGCGCGAGGATTAGTTTGCGCGTATTCGGATCCCAAAGAGCGAGTCCAAAATCTCCAACTAAGTGCACCAGGAAATCGCTGCTCCATTTTTGGTAGGCAGCCATTACGATCGCAACATCTGTCTGATCCTGCTCAATCTCGTCCCGCAGTTGTGCAATCAAATCCGTTCGATTATCCAGGCGGCCATCCCAGGTAAGGACCTGACGGTTCCTGGAAATAAGAGGCTGACTTTCCAAGCGCGAACGACTGTTAGTATGAAACGCACGGTACGTCATTCCAATTGAGGTGCACGTAACATCGCCTCCGCCATCCGGCCCTCTCCTCTGCAGGCGGTTGCCGAGACTGTTCAATTGAATCTCGTCAACCGCCGCTCCATCCAAACAATAGATCCCACCTATCGCACTCACCTTCGTAATCTCCCATTAACAGCGCTCCAGAACGCTGTTACAAACAATCTGCACACGTGCACTGTCATTAACGACGTTACCGTCTACCTCAACCCACGCATGTCCTTTGAAAGGAATCCGTCTGCAAGCGATCACCATGTCTGCGGGCACTTCACAACTTCTCAACAGACATGTGAGAGCCGCCGATCGCTGAAGACACAACGAGTGTCTCGGGTAGTATCTGATTGCCCGATCCATCGCGGCAGTTATCGCTTGCACACTGGTGTCGTCAAAAGTATTGGTTTTTGTGAGTGGCCAGTTCTTTACCGTATGGTGTAAGGCGCGAAACCCGCCTAACTGCAAAATCAGATCAAAGAAAAACAATTGAAGAAACGCGGCGAGGCAGATCAGACGAAGCCTCAAGATTCCATCTACAAATACTTTAAGAATTAAGCGGAAACAGATCGATGCGATTTCAAGGTGCTGGCCCTCAAGACACTCTTCTGTTTGAACGAGTTCGTTTTGTTGTAGCTGGCGTAGCAAGCGGCCGGTATCGACTTTTATCTGCGCCTGATCTATTTGCGGAAAGTCGTTGCTGATAGGGGTGATCAATTCTTCAAAAGTGAGGCCCTGAGGATGATGAACCAGGTGAGTCCAGGTTCGACTCGCAACCCCAATAAGACTGTAGACCAAACCGGTGTCGACATTGAGGATTGTGGAGCCTTCACTGTCGCTCACCGAGCATACCGCAGCAGAAGTGATGAATCGCGTAAGCATAATTGGTCAACTGCCAGTTTGTCGGGGTGGGGTTATTCTACGAATCTGCAAACACAGCGTTAGAGAAATTTTCTTTCTGCTCTGCATTGTGGGCAGCAATAGTTTTTGCTGGAGCTTTTGTGAGTGCTATAGGTTCACAGCGAATCTGTTCTGCTTCTCTTCCTGAGCAGCACGAGATTTCAACTCGACGCTAAGTCGACACATATAGTGTCGAAGCTGATCACTCGGCCCACAATCTCCGCCTCTTTGGGATATGCGAAGTGGCGAACCATCGCTGGTGACAAGTAATGCGGCACGATCATGAGTTCACTACCATGGATCTCACACCACCCACAGGCATATGCTCCCCGCAATTCAATAAAATAGATTGGTCGATCGTATTCGTTGTGGACTCGTATTGAGGTAAGGCGAGTCTGGCGGCGGTCGATCCTTACAATTGCACCAGGCCGAATAAGAGGATACAAGGTGAAATCTCTAAGACCGATGTAACCATATGAAATTGAACTCAGGGTGCGATCATCTCTCTCCCCCAAAGGAACATCCAATCTAATTCCGGCCGTCTGAAGCGATACGTTCGTATCCCTCGCTTGGTCCAAGACTTCAGGGAGGGTTTCATCTACTATCCCCAATCCAAGCAGTTGTGTTTCCCCCTGATGGACCAGGGCCTTGAATTTGTCTGTATCATCCAAGTCAATGCCGTAGAGCTTCAATAATCTGGTTAGCGGAAAGTTATAGATAACGCTTAAGCTAAATAGTTTGTAAATAGTCGGATCAGCTACACCTTTTTCAAGTCGAGCCAGCCAACCATCAGAAACGACAAAGCGCCTGTCATTCTTGACGTTGGCAATACTAATTGTGGCCTGC
>JBKPQV010000538.1:0-21333 GCA_046734235.1 Acidobacteriota bacterium | reverse complement strand
GATAAGGTTCCATGCAGTGGCAAGCGGATCACTCTTGTGAATATTTCGGCCAACAGCATGGGTTCGGTCCTGGAAGACAAGTCCTTGCGTCGATCTGATTTCGTTAAAGTATTCGAGTGGGTTAACCCTAACGAGAGCTCCCGTGGGGCAATTCTCTTCGCAAGAGTATGCCGGTCTGCGAGCTCCGGCTGGATTCATTGGTGTTGACTGGCACAAGTTACACTTGATTGCTACTACGTCATCCGGCGTGGGTGATCCGCCTGCCGTTTCATGAATTGCAGCGTCAGGCGACCGGGTGCGATCTATATCAACGCTGAACATCGCCTGATCGGGATTCCGTGGAACCATCGATATCGCATCGTACGGACACTGAGTAGCACAATCGAAGCAACCGATACAGGTCTTGGTATCGATGTCGACGTAACCCAGAGGCGCTCTGAAGATTGAACCCGTAGGACAACCGGTGAGACATTCGGGGTCTTTGCAATGCATGCACACCTGGGGAAACAAAGCATGCTGCAGGCGCTGTTTACCGGGTTTTGTTGGTCGCTTGATTTGAATACCACGACGCAACAAACGCGATTGACCATGTACCTTGTGGCAGGCCAATGAACAATTTCCGCAGCGCACACAAAGATCCATGTCCATGACCAGGAGGTTTGTGCCATCAATAATGCCCGTCGCTATTTCTTCCTCTGCGGATCGCAGTGAACTAATGTCCTTTAGCGATTCGAGTGTGAGTGGGAGTGAATTGTCAGCATTGGCAAAGCCGGAGAATGCTGACGCCAATTCTGCACGAAATTTTGAGTCAATTCCTGAAAGTGGAATCTCAAGCACCTCGGTTCGGCTCATTAAGGTTGCGTTGTAATTCCAGTTTGCAGGTTGCAAAGTACCAGAGAGTCCCAGACAGTTTCCTTCACCGAGAAAATCCACGCCGATGTTTTCGCCCATTCCCATAACGACTTCAGGTGAAGTTGCATGAAACGGCACTCCCTTTGACCGGCGCACCCAGCCGCTCTTGATAAGAACTAACTTGTCGATGGGAGTATCTTCGCGAGAAAGCACGTGATGCTTTCCGTAGACCATGTATCGAGCATGAGGTCGGAGCTGATCGATAAGAGCCTTGCTCAGGGTTTTTTTCGTTGCGGCTGAAATATCTTCAACGACTCGTTCGAAGCCGTGAGTGCGATACGTATCGTCAAGCGTCTGACCAAATTTCGGGAGCTTACGAAGCAGGCGAAGGGCGGGACGGCTAACCTCGAGGACGGTTGCCTTGGCTCCCTTTGGAACAGTAACTGTGGCGTTACGCTCGATACCCGCAAGGACAGCCATTTCGCCGAAGCACGAACCTGGCTCAAGTTGACCTATCTTTTTCTGTCCAGAATCATCACGAACGAAAACTTCAAGCGAGCCGGACACAGTGAGGTAAAAAGTGTTTCCACCCCATTCTCCCTGCCGCATGATCTCTTCGCCTCCGTCGCATTCCAGGAGACGAACGTAAGGACCAACCCGTTTACCGTTTCCATAGTCTCGCCCCTGAACGATTACTTCGAGGTCGCCTCCGTACTTAGGCTTCCCGTTTTGTTCTTCGAAGAGTTCGGCAGTGAGTGCGAGATTCTTAACGGCTTCAACGACGCGATCCCGATCGGTAATTTCGCGTTGCATCCGAACGTTTATACTACGAAACTGGGCGGTTGGTCATGGGAATTGCTAATTTGGTCTTTGGCCTTTGGTTTTTGGTCTTAGATACTCGGTTTGAAATTCTGTGCGGGCGTAGTGGCGGATGTCACCCTCCTGAATTCATCTAACGTTGCCAAAGACCAAAAGCCAATGGCCAAAGACCAAATCAGCAATCAGCAATCAAAAATCAGCAATCACTCACCCAACTGCGTCATTATGTTAAACTTTTCTGCCTTATTAATTTCCGCAACTAATTCATCTTAAATGCCAGCAGATACACTTTATTCACTTCCTTTAGAACAACAGGTAGGACAATTCTTTTTCATCGGGCTTCCAGGCCCCGAACTTGATGACGCAACCCGAGAACTGGTTCGTGAAGTACAACCGGGAGGAATCATCATCTTTGGGCGTAATGTGGTGGGTCCTGAACAACTCCGTGCACTACTGGATGGAGTCCGAGAACTCGTACCCACACCACTACTTTGTGGAATTGATCAGGAGGGCGGGCTTGTCGATCGACTCCGAAAAATATTCACGCCGATGCCCTCAGCCAGAACCATACGGCAGCACGGGGATCTGGCGGCTGCCCGGGCGTTGGGCCGAGTCACCGGTGAAGTCCTGCGGATGCTTGGGTTCAATCTAAACTTCGCCCCGGTAATGTCGATCATGACTGACGATAGAGACTTGCTCTCAAATGGTCTTTATTCGCGCTCATTTGGTCGCTCGCCCGGCGAAGTACTGGGTTACTCGACTGTATACATGCGGGGCCTGCAAGGCACTGGCTGTCTCGGTTGTCTTAAGCACTTTCCAGGAATCGGAGCCGGCGAAGTCGACTCGCACGAAGAGATGCCAATCGTCAAACTTTCCCATGATGATCTGATTGCCCAGGATCTCGCTCCTTACATCGAGTTGTTTCAGCGGCGCGACGATCGCGTGCGGTGCGTAATGGTCAGTCATGGGGGCTTTCCAAATATCAATATCAAGGAAGCGACGACCGGTGGTCACCTTGAGCCTGCCTCACTCAATTACGCAATCGTAACCGAGTTACTACGTGAAGAGTTGGGCTACCAACACCTTGTCGTTACTGATGACCTGGAGATGGGGGCAATTGCGAGACACTGTGAGATTGAGGAGGCAGCGGTTCGTGCCTTTCAGGCGGGAGAAGACATGCTTTTGATTTGTGCCGATCCTAACAAGATCCGCAGGGGCTATCATTCACTTTTATCCGCGGCACAAGACGGACAAATAAGTCAGCAAAGAATCCGAATGTCTCTTAAGCGGATCGGTGCAGCAAAACACACCGCAGCTCCGCCGTTACCTTTGGATCTTGATCGGTTCCATGCCTTATCGGATGAGATTCTGAAACTTAACTCAAAGCTAAACTATACCTACGGAGGCACGATCAAGTGACGAAGGTCAAACTAATTCTTCTGGTCTTTACAATATCGTTGCTTGTTGTTGGAGGATGCCGTCGCCGGAACGACGCGTTTATTATGGCCCTCGGCGATAACATTCGCACAATCGATCCGATTGGTTCTCCGTCAGTTGACGCGGCTAGCGAACGAGTACGCACGCTTATCTTCAACTCACTAGTAAAAAAAGATGAGAAATTTGATTATGTTGGCGAGCTTGCTTCCAATATCACGCGCTCGCCTGACGGAACAGTCTTCACGTTTAACCTTCGTGACAACGTGAAGTTTCATGACGGCAAATCCCTAAGTTCGGCAGACGTCAAGTACACACTGGATCTTGTCTTTAGCAGCAATTTTGCCAAGTCGGCGAGCTTTTACGAAGGAACTGGAGACGACAAGCGAAGTTTCATAAAAAGCGTTGAGGCAACCGATGATAAAACGGTGGTAGTGACGCTCACAAAACCATGGGTCGGCTTGCTTTCTAATTTGGTCCCTATCGCAATTATTCCAAAGGATAGCTACGAGAGTCAGAAAACCCATCCAGTCGGCACTGGTCCATTCAAATTTATTCACTACGATAATGCGCAACAAGTTTGTGACGTCGAAGCATTTCCCGAGTATTGGGATGGCCCATCGAAGATCACGAATGTACGTGTGCGCGTCATTTCAGACATGAATGCGATGCAGGCGGAACTGCGGGCGGGAAGAGTTGATATTGCGCCAATGCCAACGAGCCTTTCGCCTGATGCAGTAAAGCTCCTTGAACAGGATCCGCGCCTACAAGTACAGTCATTTACTGGATCAAATGTTTTCTTGCTTACCATCAATACGTCAGCGGCGCCGCTCGACAACGTCAAAGTGCGGCAAGCTATCGAGTATGCAATTGATCGCGAGAGTATGATTAAGAATCTCCTTTTAGGTTATGGGAAGATCGCGCATTCAATAATTCCGGAAGAGTCATGGTCATATACCTCAGGTCAAAAGTATTCCTATGACCCGGCGATGTCTAAAAAGCTGCTCGATGAAGCTGGTTTCAAGGATCCGGATGGCGATGGTCCCAAGATGAGATTCGATAAACCAGTGGTTTACAAGTTATCCGGAAGTAGCATAGCAGGACGTCAGTACGCTGGTGTCATTCAAAATAATCTTAAGGAAGTCGGAATTCCTGTCGAGATTCAAACACCAGAACAAAACACATTATTTGACGAACTCAGGCGTGGAAATTTTCAGATTTCCTATACGCAGTGGGTTGGTGGAAACCAGGATCCAATCTTCTACAAAGACCTTTTTGCAACCTCAGAAATCCCGACTCAAACACGACCTTCTCGCAATCGCAGTCGCTACAGCAACAAGGAACTCGACGCTTTGCTCGACGAAGCCGTTAACACATTTGACCGTCAGAAGAGCATGGAACTCTACGCAAAGATTCAGGATATTGTTAGCCGGGAGGTTCCTGTAATTCCGTTGTGGTATGGGTCAAATATCGTAATTGCGAAGAAGACAGTGGGGAATATTCACGTTAATGCGAGCGGTGATTGGGGATTTGTAAAGAACCTGACGGTGAGCCAATAGATTTCAGATTTCAGATTGTAGATTTCAGATTGAATCTCGCAAGCGCTCCCAAGGCCTTAAATCTGCAATCTGAAATCTACAATCTGAAATCCAAAGCCGTCTCCAACTCTGCCCTTGGCACAGCTCCCTCTCGAATTAGTTTTACGCTGTCGTGCGTAATATCAATCACCGTTGATGGTTTGGTGGCGGTCACATCACCGCCATCTACAATCAGATCCACACCAGTTGAAAAATACGCCTGCACATCGTGTGCAGACCTCGCTGGGTCCTCGCCGGAACGATTTGCGCTGGTAGCTGTTAATGAACCGCCACAAGCTCTGACCAAGTCGCGCACATTTTCATCATCAGGTAGACGCAGGCCAATAGTGCCCGTGCCAGCTGTCACTTCGTCTGGCAAGTGTGCCGCAGCTTTCATTACGATTGTTAATGGACCCGGCCAGAATATCTGGGACAGCGAGTCTAATAACTTCGGCCTACCTACTGTTAGTCGATCTGTTTGATCCGTATCCGAGATCAGTAACAAAATTGGTTTGCCTTCCTCCCTGCCCTTAACTGCTTTGATTCGCGCCACGGCAGTTTCATTTAGAGGATCTACCCCGAGTCCGTAAAAAGTATCGGTGCGAAAAGCAATCAAGCCGCCCTTTGCGACAATTTCGGCGGCGAGCTTATTAGTCTGCGAATTTGCGGGTTGAACGATCACGGTTTCTGTTCTGCCCAACTAGTGTTCATCCTGGTTCTTTTCAGTGACGGCGCGTCGAGAACATTTGCGTCAAAGCCGGTTACATAGGGCTTAACCAACGCAAAGGACGAGGCAAAATAGATCGGAACGGCGCGAAGCTGTTTGAGTGCGTCTTCTTCAGATGTGATTGCTCCGGCGGCTCCTTTGTCGGCCTTCGTGACATCATTGGCAGACTTAGGGGTGTTGGGGGAAGGTGTAGCTACGGCAGCGTTTCTCTCGCGTTCAAACAGGATCTTGAGATTCGTCAATTCGTCGGTTGTTTGCATAACAATCCCTCGGCGAATTACATCGTAGTCGCCAGCCTTCCATGCTGCTTCATATTCATCCCAGTTTTTGATAATGATTTCGGTATCAATATTCAGTGCCGAATGCCACATGGCTGCTACTGCCTGGGCAACGATGCGCTGCTGATCATTCCGGTTAACCAATAATCGAACTTTTGGAAACCCATTGCCATTAGGAAATCCTGCTTCGGATAACAACGCTTTTGCTTTGGCTACGTCTTGTTCCAACAATTCCGCTTTATTAACGACAGGTCGCTCACCCGAGATAGCTTCTGGTAGAAACTTGCCGGCTGGTTCCGTTGCACCTCCAAGATGATCGCGACTAACGCGCTCTCGATCGATTGACAGCGCCAGCGCCTCTCGAACGCGTACATCATCGAAGGGGGCATGCTCGCTGTTAAAACTGTAATAGGTTAAGGCGCCAAAGGTTGATCGGCGAAAGTCCTGATAAGCCGCAAGCAGCTTCAAAGCCAACGGCTCAAAAGGAGCGTTGGTAACAGCATCAATCTCACCCGAGCGATATGCTGCCAGCGCTTCCTCCGCATTGGCGCTATTTACGAACGACACGCGTTGCAGTGCTATTGATGCGCCATCCCAGTAGGTGTTGGCGCGCTCGAGTAAAACATGGTCGTTATCTTTGTTAGAGAGTAAGAATGCGCCATTCGATACAAGTTGGGTTGGCTCTATCGGCGTGGTTTGCGGCAGGTTTGAACTAGGCAGTTTCACAGGACGAAATACCGGATGCGCGACGAGCGACGGAAAACTCGCGTCAGATTCGTGGAGACGAACACGCAAGACGTGCTCACCAACGGCTTCAGCGCCAAACGTCGAGGAACCGGCAGCTTCTTCAGTCGCAGGTTTTCCGGAAGGGCTTGAGCCTTCAATGTTACCGAGCAATTCAGTATGTGGAGCCAACGGTCCGATGCGCAAAGTTCGTTCCCACGAACGTACGAAATCTGCCGCGGTTACTTTTTCACCATTGGACCATCTGGCATCTTCCCTTAGATAAAACGTCCAGGTCTTATTGTCGGGAGTTGACTCCCAGCGAGTAGCGACACCAGGCACTGCCGAAAGAGTCTTCGGGTCATAGTCCGTCAATCCCTCGAACAAGGCGCGAACAGCGTCTGTATCAGGCGGGGCTGCTGCAAATGCCGGATCAAAGGTCTGAGGCAAACCACCGTCACTCCAACGAAATTCCTGTGAGCGCGGGACAACAACCTTTCCGTAGTACGTGGAGTTTTGTGGCTCTGTCAGACAGCCGGCAACAATCACGCAGAACGTTAGCAGAAACACAGCGACGTACTTGCGTGACCAATATTGAGATCTGTTACTGGCCGTGCCAAATATCATTTGTTTTTTAGCTGGATCCCCACAAGCTGATCGTAGACAGTTTGTGTCCGTTGTCGCGTCAATTCGAATCCATCTGAAGTATCGATGAGATAGTCAGCAAACTTTTGCTTCTCTTCCTGTGGCATTTGCGAGCTAATTCTTGCTTGTGCTTCAGTTCGGGTTAGTCCATCTCTTAACATCAAGCGTTCAAGCTGAACCTCAGGCCGGCAATGTACAACGATTAGTTTGTCGAAACGTTTGTAGCCACCAGACTCGATCATGAGTGCTGCATCGACGATCCCAATCCCCTCAGGATCTTTAATCGCCCATTGGGTGAGTATTTCATCCTGTCGCGCGATTATCCTCGGATGCAGAATGGCGTTTAAGAGCTGACGTTTATCGTCATTCCCAAAAACTACGGCCCCTAAACGTTTTCGATCCAATGAGCCATCGGGTAACAACACTTCTGGGCCGAAATGCGCCACGACTTCGGCGAGACCGTCACTGCCAGCTTGCACCACGTCGCGGGCTGTAACATCAGCATCAAGCAGGTGGCAGCCGAGTTCGATCAGAACCGAACCTACGAACGTCTTTCCGACTCCGATTGAGCCAGTTAATCCGACTCGAAGCATTTTCTAATAAGTTAGAGACCTCTCCGGGACAAAGCCGCTTGTAACGTGTTTTTCATCAACATGGCAACAGTAAGCAAGCCCACACCACCAGGCACCGGTGTAAACTTACCAGCGACTTCCATTGCGTCGGCTGGTTTTACATCGCCGATCAGCGTCGCGCCACGCTTTGCCAAAATTTCCAAACGCTTCTCCGCAGCTGGACCAAACATATCCCGCACTTCGTCAACGTTTGTTAGCCTGTTCATGCCAACGTCCACGACGATTGCGCCGGGCCTGATGTACTTGCGATCGATCATTCCAGCACGGCCGATTGCCGCAACCAGCAAGTCTGCTTGACTAGTGATCGCAGGCAGATCCTTCGTCCTGGAATGGCATATGGTTACCGTAGCATCTCTTTGCAAGAGCAGCTGCGCCATCGGTCGCCCCACAATCTGGCTTCGCCCCACGATGCACGCATTCAAACCACGCAGATCAATCTTATAGAATTCGAGCAACTCGATGATTCCGGCGGGTGTGCACGGCACGAGGTTAGGCCTGCCGAGGGCGAGCCTCCCGACATTGACTGGATGGAATCCATCGACGTCTTTAGCGGGGTCGATTTCTTCAATTACCACCGTCTCATCTATCTCTTTAGGCAGTGGTAGCTGTGTGAGTATGCCATCAACGTCGTCTCTTGAATTCAACGTACGAATAAGATTGAGCAATTCTGAGGTAGTAGTCGTCGCAGGGAGTGCATGGTGTTCTGATCGTATTCCAACCTCGGCGCACGCGAGAATCTTATTTCGCACGTAGACTGCTGAGGCTGGATCGTCTCCTACACGAATCGCAGCGAGACAAGGGCTAATGCTTCGGCTTTCCACTAGCCGAGCAACCTCATCTTTGACCTGAATCTTTATCTGGTTAGCAACAGCGCTACCTTCGAGAAGCAAAGCGTTATTAACAAAACTTTCATCCTGAGCAGGCATCGTCATTTTAGAACCCTTGTTGTTTTTTGGCAGACCCGCTAGGTTACAACGAGTCGAAGGCAATTGAATAGCAGCACTCGTTTTCAAAAACTAAGGGCGTGGCAACAGGCCCGCGCCCTCAGTGGTCATTTTCATCTCCCGGCAATGTATCTTTGGTTTTTACGTTTTCGCGTTAACGGGCGGGATCAAGTACAGTCCCTCGGCAAAAGGTACCGCAAAGTAGGTTCAGACTAACTTTCGAAATTAACTTGTGTCAAGACAATTAGTTGTTAAGGTATGGATCAGCTTTCATTCTTAGACGAAATCTTTTGTCCTAAACGTCGGAGTAATGTGAACGGGTTTTGTCTCTTTTAGAACTTGAAAGATAATCTATTTAGCATGCGCACCAAGATACTTTTACTGTTGCTGGTCCAATTCTTATCTTGTTCACTGGCAAAAGCCCAATCACCACTCTCTTCTGTCGATTCTGTTCGCGTCGCTGTTGAGAAAAAAGATTGGACCACTGCGCGCAGCGAACTCGACAAATTACGACAATCCAATCCATCAGAGTTTCAGTCAAAGAACTACGACTATCTACTCGCTCGAGTCGTAGAAGAATTGGACGATACCGCAAACGCCACTCAACACTATCAAAGTGTTGTAGCTGGTAATTCCCTTCTCTCCGAGTACGCTTTATGGCATCTAGCGCGTATCGCAAGAGCCTCCGGCGACCTTGTAACTGAACGTGAATATTTAAGGAAACTTATTCGGTTGTCGCCAACTAGTTTGTTGGCTGACGCAGCAAGTTTGCGCCTGACGCAGAGTTTCTTCGAAAGTAAGGACTATCAAGCCGCGGCTTCAGCAGGGCTACAGGCGGCTTCGTCGAAAAACAGCACGATTGCGCGCGAAGCGAGTTTGTTGGTTGGGCTCGCGCTCTTAAGCGATCAGAAAGTCGTCGAGGCACAAGATGCTTTCACAAAACTTGTGATGCAAATGCCGGATGCTTCACGGCCTGACGACTATGCATTAGCCGCTGTTCGACAATTAGACGAATTAGATAAGCACCCTGAGGTTAATATTCCTCGGGTGGCCCCGTCTGAAGCCGATCACTTACTTCGGGCTTCCGTCTACCAGTTTAACAGGGACTTTGTCGGCGCTCGGTTTCATTACCAATCTGTTATCGATGCGAACCCTCAAAGTGGTGCGGTACCAAACGCAACCTATCAAATAGGGCGGGGGCTATATCTGGAAGGCAAGTACGAAGAAGCTATCAAACGTTTTCAAACGGTTGTAGCTAACTTCGGTCAGTCGTCAAGCGCGCGCGACGCGCTGGGACAATTAGCGGCTAGCTATTTGCGACTCAAGAGAACTGACGATGCAATAAACGCATACAAGAATCTGATTAACAGTTTTCCCGACGCACCCAACCCCGAGCGCCCTTTTCTTAATGTTATCGATGCTCTGCATGAAGCTGGGCGCTATTCCGAGGCACTAAGCTGGGTTCAACAGACAAGAACACGCTTTCCGAATCAAACCGGATCGTCTTTGGCGCTCTTTGCAAGACAACGAGTCCACTTGGCCCAGGGCGCGTGGCTTGATGTGATTCGCGATGCCGATGAGCTCTCCAAGCTAAACGATCTTGGGGGCACACGTGTATCAGGCGGCACTACGGCAGCTGAAGTTGCTTTCTTAAAAGCCTTTGCCCTCGAACGTTTGAATCGAATCGACGAAGCAATCTCGGCATATCTCACGATTCCTGACGGCAGAAACGAATATTACGGAATGAGGGCTACTCGGCGACTGTTGACGCTGGCTGACAACGAGCGGACGCGAACATTAGCGGCCAATCGCTTTAACAGCTTTCTGAACACGGCAAAAACAGCACCAGCATCAGGACAGTGGGAGCAAAGTAGGAGCGCCGCCCAAAGTGCACTCCGATTGACTTCGGACAAGGGACGGCGCAATGAATTGCTGACACTGCTCCGCCAAGCGTACAACTCACTTCCGAACTACAAAATAGGCGCCCCACAGATGTCGAGCCTTAACTTTCCCAGCGAACCAACAGATAACCATCAACGCCTTGGTGCGTTACTCTTCAATCTTGCTCTCTACGACGAAGCGATCCCGGAAATATTTGTCGCCCGGACTAAAACACCAAAGGCACCTGCAACAGGTCAAACCTCAGACGAAGAATTCCGACTCGCCGTTTATGCCTCACGAGGAGGATTTGCTAATCGGGCAGTTCGTTACGCAGAACCTTACTGGAAAAACGTTCCTGCGGACTACGTGTTGGAACTCGCACCAAGAGAGCTAGTAGAGCTTCTTTACCCGGTTCCGTTTCGTGAGTCGCTGTTAAAGCACACGGGTTCCCGAAATCTTGATCCGCGTTTTGTGCTTTCGATTATTCGGCAGGAGTCGCGCTATCAAGTTGATGTCAAGTCTGTGGCAGCAGCTCGGGGCATGATGCAATTCATTTCATCGACCGCGAACGAGATCGCTGCTCAGCTAAAATTGACGGACTTTTCGCAGGACGATCTCTATAACGCGGATACAGCAATTCTTTTTGGCTCGCAATATCTTGCCAACCTGTTTCAGCAGTTTCCCAATCAACCAGAAGCCGTCGCCGGTTCGTATAATGGCGGAGCTGATAATCTGGCTCGCTGGATCGCTCGCTCTAAATCGACAGAAGCCGAACAATACGTTCCTGAGATTGGTTTTTCGCAAACAAAAGATTATGTCTACAAGGTGATGGCGAACTATTGGGCCTACCAACGATTTTACGACGCTGAACTAAATCCATTAACCAAATGAAAAAACTCGTCAAGGTTATTGTCTTACTCGCACTGATCTGTTTATTCACCGCAACGTGCCGGCGCCACAATGTGGCAAATGAAAAGCGTTACGACTTGAAAGGAAAGGTAGTAGCGGTCGAACCGGATAAGCACCTTGTTACGATCTCGCATGAGGACATCAAAGATTTCATGCCGGCAATGACCATGCCCTTCGCGTTACCAGATGATTACTACCTCCAAAACCTAGCTGTTGGAGACGAGATTACCGCGACGCTAGTTGTTGATGGTTCGCAATCATGGCTCGAAAATGTCGCGATCACACGTGAGAGTGTCGATCCTTCATCTACCACCGGCATTACTGAAGCAAAGCCAGGTGATGAAGTTCCGAACTACAGTCTGGTGAACCAGGATGGCAAAGACATTCGGCTTAATAACTACCGCGGCAAAGCACTGTTGTTAACGTTTATTTACACTCGTTGTCCATTGCCCGAGTATTGCAATCTGATGAGTACAAACTTTGCGGAGGTTGATCGGCAGTTGCAGAAACAGCCTGAGATTTACGCGAAGACCCACTTGTTAAGCATTACTATCGACCCGGAATACGATACCCCCAAGGTTCTTCGGAGTTATGGCGCGGCATTTACAGAGCGCTACCAGAACGAGACGTTTGAGCACTGGGATTTTGCGTCGGGAACGATGGATCAAATCAAAGGAATCGCGCAGTACTTTGGGTTACGTTATTTTCAGGCAAGCGATCAGATTGTTCATGGATTACGAACGGTAATAATTGGACCTGACGGTAAAGTCGTGAAGGTGTACCGAGATAATTTGTGGAAACCGGATGAGGTTGTTGGTGAGATGGCTAAGGCGGTGAAATAAAAGAACTATTTGTCATTGGTCATTTGACATTTATCATTTTCCATTTCCAGACGCTCCGCGCTTCCTGTGTGTCCGATATGCTTCAGCTTGTCGGATCTTGATAAAGAAAATATCCGGATCATAAGCTTCTGTTTGTCACGCTCAAAACTAATGGCCTTCTGTTTGATGCGACAAGCTCGATAACATATCGGACATACTGGGAGCGCGGAGCGTCTTAAAAATGGAAAATGATAAATGTCAAATGAGCAATGACCAAATAGATCTTTTAGATCCCTTTGATCTTCTTTATCTCTTCTGTCAAGACTGGAACCGCCTCAAAAAGATCTCCAGCAATTCCGTAGTCAGCAATATCAAAAATCGGAGCTTCGGGATCTTTATTGATTGCCACGATGGTTCCGGAGTTCTTCATGCCCACAAGATGTTGAATTGCTCCCGATATACCAAGTGCAACATAAAGTTTGGGCGCCACAGTTTGACCAGACGAGCCAATCTGTCGATCAATCGGCAACCAGTCGGCATCACAGATTGGACGTGAGGCGGCAAGATCGCCACCTAAGACCTCAGCCAGCTTTTCAGCAAGTGCGAGATTGTCTTTGCTCTTGATGCCTCGACCAACTGCCACGATTACATCAGCCTTGGTAAGGTCTACCGCCTGTTTGGCTTCCTGGAATGGAGCTTCAGGAACCATTCGTACTTCACCTATGTCGACTGAAACAGGTTCGACCGGAGCCCCGCTTCCCTTTTTCGCATGATCAGGTCGAAATGCGCCTGTTTGGAAAGTAGCAAAGACAGGCGCTGCCCCATCAGAAGAAACATCCGCATCGAGCTTGCCCAGGAAAATTCTTCTGGTGAATCCAATATTGCCGCCTTCGACCTTGGCACGAATGCAGTCGCTAATCAAAGACTTTTGAAAGCGAGCGGCAAGTTTTGGCGCAAAATCACGAACCTGATAAGTGTGCGTAAGGAAGACGAAACTCGGATCAACTTGTTTGACGATCTGCGTGAGAGCATCTGCGTAAGCGTCAGGCGTATATTCGCTTAACTTATCGTTGGAAGCATGAATGACCTTCGCCAGATCGTATGCAGCGATCTCTTGAGCAGCCGACTCACTGCCAGGAACTACAGCAGTGACTGGCTGACCAATCTGTCCACCTAGCGTTTGCGCAGCTGCAATTGCTTCGATCGAGCTCTTGTTAATAGTTCCGTTCTTATGTTCGATGAAAACTAATATTCCGTTACTCATGCTTTTCTATTCTCAGAATAGGCGAGCCTCCGAGTGGAGCTTCTCAGCCAACGCGACTGCACCCGCTTTCGCATCACCATTGCCGAGCATCTGTGTCTGCTTTGTCTTTGTCGGTAGATAAATCTTTTCGATTCGTTGATGCGAAGGTCGGCCAATAACGTCAGCCGAAGGCGTTACTTCCTTAATCTCTTTCTTCTTGGCCGCCATGATGCCCTTCAACGTGGCGTAACGAATCTGACTAATTCCCGATTGAATCGTCAGTAGCGCTGGCAGGTGCAGTGTGTACCACTGGTACCAGCCACTCTCGAGTTCGCGCTTAACCCGGAACTTATCAGCAACTGCGTCGACTTCTATCACAATCGTTGCGTGCGGTAAGCCGAGAAGTTCGGCCATGATTACACCTGTTTGGCCGTAACCATGATCATCTGACTGTAGGCCCGTCATGATGAGATCCGGTTTTTCTTCCTTTATCGCTTCTGCCAGCACGGTTGCCGCTGTATAGGGCGACAAGTGGGTCAGATTGTCGCCGACGACATGAATTGCTCGATCAGCGCCGCGCGCCAGTGCGTCCTTGATTACGCTCTTAACGCGTTGTGGTCCCATTGAGCAGACTACTACTTCGCCGCCTAGCTTCTCGCGAACCCTTAATGCTTCTTCAAGTGCGTAGCCGTCAGATTCACTCACCTCGAATGAGAGGTCGGCTTCCTCGATCCAGGAGGCATCTTTATTTATTCGCAGGATCGCGTCTTTGTTCGCGACCTGTTTCATCATTACTAGGATCTTCATTGTTCGTCAGGATTGGACTTGGGTTTTAGGTCTTTGGTCTTAGGTCTTCGAATAGTTGGCGTCTAAACTCAGGCCAAGACCAAAGGCCTAAGTCCAAAGACCAAAAGTTCTACTCCTCATACCTCTTGAACAACAGCGCCGCATTTGTTCCGCCAAACCCAAACGAGTTTGACAAAACATATTCCACTTCAGCTGGACGCGGTTCGTTGGGGATGTAGTCGAGATCGCATTCAGGATCCGGATTGAAGTAATTAATTGTAGGTGGCAAAACTTTTCGATGAATTGCGAGAGCTGAGAACACGGCTTCGATACCACCAGCTGCGCCTAGCAGGTGACCGGTCATAGATTTCGTTGAACTTACAGGTAGCTTGTACGCGTGTTCACCGAAGGTATCCTTGATTGCCAGGGTCTCGAACTTATCGTTGTAAGGTGTCGAGGTGCCATGCGCATTGATGTAGCCCACTTGCTCAGGCTTGATCTTAGCGTCTTTAAGTGTGCGTTGCATGACTCGTCGCGCTCCGGAACCCGTTTCATCCGGCATAGTCAGGTGAAAAGCGTCGGCTGCAATACCGTACCCGACAACCTCTGCATAAATCCTGGCGCCTCGTCTCTTCGCAGACTCGAGCTCTTCAAGGATCATGATTCCGGCACCTTCACCAATTACGAAGCCATCACGATCACGCTCGAAAGGTCGTGAAGCATGCACTGGATCTTCGTTATTAGTTGAGAGCGCTCGCATCGAAGCAAAGCCCGCAACACTCATTGGTGTAATAGCCGACTCAGCCCCTCCGCAGATCATCAAATCAGCATCACCACGCTGAATTATCTTGAAGCTATCGCCGATTGCGTGAGCCCCTGCCGCGCAGGCAGTGGCGGTAGCCGAGTTTGGTCCCTTTGCCCCAAAGCGAATCGAAACCTGGCCGGCGGCTAGATTCACGATTGCCGACACAATGAAGAACGGCGAAACTCGATCCGGGCCACCATCGAGCAACTTCGAGTGCTCACGTTCAATCGCCCAGAAATCACCGATCCCACTACTGATATAAGTGCCCGCATTCTCGGCAACTTCGGCAGGAAATTTACCGTCTTCGTTCATCTGGAAGCCACTATCGGCGATCGCCTCGATCGATGCAGCAACTGCATACTGAATGAACGCACCCATCTTGCGCGCGTCCTTCTTGGCGATGAATTTTAGCGGGTCAAAGTCTTTGACTTCACACGCAAATTTTACGGAGAACTTTGCGGTATCAAACTTCTTGATGTAGTCGGCACCGCTCTTCCCGCTCATGAGCGCGGTCCATGTTTCTTCGAGAGTATTGCCTACGGGTGTAACGAGGCCGAGCCCCGTAATCACGACACGACGTGTCAAGATAAAGCTCCTTGAAAGAGAAGTGACAAGTGACTAGCGACTGATCGCTCTTCACTTATCATTCGTCACTTATCACTATTTCTTGTGCTGATCGATATAGTTGTACGCGTCACGAACGCTTTGAATCTTTTCAGCATCTTCGTCGGGAATTTCAATACCGAATTCCTCCTCGAAACGCATCACGAGTTCTACCGTATCCAGCGAGTCAGCGCCGAGATCATCAATAAACCTTGCGTTAGGCGTTACTTCGTTCTCGTCCACACCAAGTTCGTCGACGATGATTTGCTTGACCTTATTCTCGATCTCTTGATCGGGCATTTCGTTTTGCTCCTCTGTGATTTTTCTTAGATCGTTTCCTTTTCAGGAATTCAGCTTGGCGCGTGCTGCCTCCAAACTAGCCGAATCTTCTACGTTTAGGCAGTTCGCATCTCGATTGATCTGCCGCATCAGGCCAGACAATACTTTGCCTGGACCCACTTCTACAAAACTCTTCACACCTTGTTGCAACAGCAAGTCGACCGACTCCGACCATTTCACCGGTGCAGATACCTGGCGAAACAGTGCATCGCGCAATTCCGCCGGCTCGGTCGTTATCCGAGCATCGACATTTGTTACGACCGGAATCGAAGCCTGGTTAAACGCAACCTGCTCAAGTTCAAATGACAAACGTTCCTGCGCCGGCCTCATCAGCGCGCAATGGAACGGAGCACTTACGTTCAACTTAACAACTCGCTTAGCCACACCTTTCAACAACTCGATTGCTCGATCAACGGCTTCAACATTGCCCGCGATCACAACCTGGTTGGGGGAATTAATATTAGCTATCGAGCAAACCTGTTCCCCTCTGGCCTCGTTACAGGCATTTTCAATCGCGACGCGTTCACCGCCTAATACGGCGGCCATCGCCCCAGTGCCAACCGGGACGGCCTCCTGCATGTAACGACCCCGCGCGCGTACCGTCCTAACCGCATCAGCCAACGAGATCGCGCCAGCGGCGACCAGTGCCGAATATTCGCCTAAACTATGTCCCGCTACAAACGCGGGCGCTGCGACGCCTTGGGATTGCACAACCCGATAAGCAGCGACTGAGGCTGTCAAAATCGCAGGTTGGGTGTTTTCGGTAAGCTGAAGCTCGTCTTCGCTCCCGGCAAAACAAATCCGAGAAATCGAAAAATTTAACGCCTCATCTGCTTGTTCAAAGACCTCACGCGCGACCGCAAAATTTTCGGCTAGCTCTTTTCCCATCCCCGAGTATTGGGAACCCTGGCCGGGAAATACAAAAGCTATTTCAGATTTCAGATTTAAGATTTCAGATTCGTTCGCCACCAAGACTTAATCGCCCATTTACAAAATATTCTAAAAACTAACTCTCAGATCAATCTGAAATCAATAATCTTAAATCTGAAATCGACGTTACCACCTCATCAAAACGGTACCCCACGTTACGCCACCGCCAAACGAAGTCATCATTACTAAATCACCGTCTTTAATTTTTCCAGATGAAACGCACTCGTCCAGAGCAATCGGGATTGAAGCGGAAGATGTATTTCCGTGAACTGCGATATTTGAATAGATCTTTGAACTATCAACATTCAACCGGTCTGCGACGGCCTCGGTGATTCGTTGGTTTGCCTGATGCGGAATAAAAAGGTCTATGTCCTCAGCGCACAACCCCGAATTCTCTAAAACGTCTTTAGAAATTTCGGCCATTGAGCGTACGGCTACTTTGAAAAGCTCATTTCCTTTCATCTTGAAGAAATGATCGCCGGCAGCCAGGGTCTCGGCTGTTGGCCGTTTCCGGGTACCTCCACCTGGAGAATAGAGCTGTTCTTCGTACCTGCCGTCTGATTTGATCTTTGTTCCTAAGATTCCCCGGTTCCCTTCTACTGGACCAAGAACGGCGGCGCCGGCACCATCGCCGAATAAGACACAGGTTTGACGATCCGAATAGTCAACATACTGCGTAAGAATCTCAGCACCAATCACGAGCGCGTAACGCGATTGTCCATTTTGAATCATCGAGTTTGCCAACGAAACTCCGTAAATGAATCCAGAACAGGCAGCTACTACATCCATTGCTGCGGCGTTATTTGCACCTAGTTCGGCCTGAATGATGCAACCAGTTGAAGGAAGGATTTGATCAGGAGTGACTGTTGCGCACAGCAGTAGGTCAATATCTGATGGATCTAATCTTGCACGTTCGATTGCTTGTCGGGCCGCGCGAACCGCAAACAGAGAAGTGTATTCACCAGGGGCCGCTTTTCTCCGTTGTTTGATTCCAGTACGAGTAGTGATCCACTCGTCTGAGGTATCAACCATCGTAGCCAGGTCGGCATTTGTCAGAATGCCTTCCGGATATGAATGGCCCGTACCAAGAATTCCAGCGCGTTGATTAGACATTAGTGCCTCTAATTATGAAGGGGTGTAATAGTATCCAGTAACAAATTAAAAGCCAAACCACTTCAAAGACTGCGCATTCCAGAAGCTGCGCCTAGAGACTGAAAGCCCGCAGTCTCAGCAATCCCCTTCTCGATTCGTTCACCCGCACGATTTTCTGAAAACTCCTTAACACTCTTAATGGCATTTCTAATTGCACGCGCATTGGAACGGCCATGACCGATCACCACGATTCGGCTGATTCCCAAAAGTGGTGCGCCACCATATTCGGTGTAGTCCAGTCGCTTCTTAATGCTACGAAAAGCTGGCTTTGCTAATACCGCACCAGCTTTCGTCACTGCTGTCGCGGTCAGCTCCCGTTTAAGCATCGACAACATTGCCTCGGTCAGTCCTTCTGACAGTTTGAGCATTACGTTGCCGGTAAATCCATCGGTAACAATTACGTCGACGGTGCCCGCAAATACATCGCGTCCCTCGACGTTACCTACGAAATTGATATTGCTAAGCTGTCGCAATAGTGGAAACGCTTCTTTCGTTAAATCGTTTCCCTTTGCTTCCTCTTCGCCGATGCTCATTAACCCGACCGTAGGCTTTACCGTACCCAATACTGCACGTGAGTAGGCGTCGCCCATTACAGCAAATTGCGCGAGATGGTGTGCTTTGCATTCCGAGTTTGCGCCGACATCCAGTAGCAAGCAAGGTTTAGCGGCTTTAGTGGGTATGAGCGCAGCTAATGCGGGCCGATCAACGCCTGGTAAAGTACCAATTACCATCTTCGCAGTAGCCATCGCCGCACCGGTGTTTCCCGCTGAGACCAAACCATCTGCTTTGCCTTCGATAACCAGCTTCGAACCAACTCTCAAAGAGCTCTTCTTTTTTCGGCGAACCGAGGTCGCGACGGGATCGTCCATCGCGATTACCTCAGGTGCTTCTACTAACTCAATGCCATGATCACCGTCGCCTCGCCAACCGCAACGTCGTAATTCGGGCTCGAGCCGATGCGACTGACCCACCAGAATGACGCGTACACCGAAATCGCGCGTGGCAGCTAGAGCTCCATCAATTTCGGAGTGCGGTGCATGGTCGCTTCCCATTCCGTCGAGAACGACCTTGCCCGTCAAGCGGACTTCATTCTGCGACTGGCTTCGCACAGATTAGTTTTATGTTTGTTCTACCTGCACAACTTCACGGCCTTTGTAGTAGCCGCATTTTGGGCATACACGGTGTGGCAAGCGAGGTTCTCGGCAATTCGGACACAGGTTGGTCTGCGGCGCGCGTAAAGCGTCGTGCGCCCGACGCTTGTCCCGACGAGCCTTCGAATGTCGTCGTTTTGGATTTGGCATAATTACTCCGTTGTCTTAAATAAGGTCTTTCAAAGCTGCCCAACGAGGGTCAATCTCTTTCTCAACACAACCACAGTCACCAGCGTTCTTGTCAGCTCCACACTTTTCGCAAAAGCCTTTGCAGTCAACTCTACACAATGAACGCGTCGGAATCGATAGCAGTATCTGCTCCTGGACTATTTCGTCAATGTCTATCGAGTCACCGTCAAACACGGAGACTGACATTAGCTCGTCGGTCAACTCCGCTGTTTGGCTCTCTTCGTATGCGCTACCGGTAATGTACTCAACAGAGAACTCAGTACCGATCGGAAGCTGAATTGGTCTCAAACATCGATCGCAATCGACCTGGACGTTAGTCTCGATGCGACCGCTGACCAACAGTTCAGCACCAACTTTGCGAACTTTTCCCACGACCGAGGTCGGGGAACACAACTTGATCCGCTCATCTCCCAGATCTAGCTGCCCGGGCTCATAGGCGTGCGCAAAATCGCCTTTTCCTCCCTCCAGGTTTATGAGCTCAATCTGCATTGCAACCCCTCACAGCACCAAATAGTCGAAAAAAGCGCTGTGTGCGCAAAAGGGCATTATAGCGAGGAGAAACGGTCTGTCAACGCGAGGGGGCCGACGTTTTCGCTACCGAATGACCCTGTTTTTAGAGTTTCCTTGAAGAATTTAAGCTTTTGGTCTCATATCTAACGCCTATGAGAGGACTACTGGCTGGCGCTTCGGCTGGGAACGAAAGCCTTCAATGCATCTTCTCTCAAAGCCGCAGCCAGCCTTTTACTTGCTCCGGTTATCAGGCCCTTCATGAGAGATTTTGTATGGTTATCGATAGTTGAGTGCCGCCTCCGAGCCGTCGCCGGTTTCCCGCGTGATGCTCTCTTTTGATTAACTTTTAGTCTGACGGCATTTGCGAGGTCGCGCTTTCCCATGTGAGTGTAGACGAGCGCCAGCAACTCAAGCGCTTCGCTATAAGACTCATCCAGCTCAGTCGCTTTTTTCAGATGTTCTGCAGCCAGCTCGTAACGTTCCATTTCACAATACAGCGAACCAAGCGCAAAGTACGCCTCCGGAGAGGGGCAAATAGACAGGGCCTGTTTGAAATGTGTTACCGCCTTTCGCTGCTTCTTTTCCATTAAAAGTAGCCAGCCAAGCCCGTAATGTCCTGAGAAACACGAACCTCCTTGTTCAAGGGCAGCAGCCAAAAGCTTTTTCGCAGTTTTGGGCTCACCAACATCCGCGCACGTCAGGCCTAGCAATAGAGAGACTCGAACATCATCGGGAGACGCATCGTGGACTTTGCTCAAGTATGATCTCGCAATGTTGGGTTTACCATTCCGAAAGAAATGTTCTCCGATAAGTAGATTGAGAGCAGAATTTGTGTCTGCCATCTCTGCCGCACGCTGCAATTTGTCAATCGCAATCGTAGGGTGATGATCCTCAAATGCCGAAAATGCTTCGCTCACCAGTTCCGCAAACGCCTGGGATTCGGTCGACGGAGGCGATGCAAGGATCTGGAGCTTCAACTCAGCACGCCGGGAGTTTTCCTGCTGTTCTATGGCGTCGTTTTCACAGCGCGTGTTCCATAGTTCTTCAAGACGAGTAGTTTCGACCAAACCATCTTCAGTCAGAATACTTATTAATGTTTTAACCAGGGACCGATCAAAATAGGAGTTCTGGGCTTGTCTCAACAGGAGGTCAAGGCTTCGTTCCAGACGCTCGGTCAAACGAGAAATCCGGTTTTCGACAATGGAAATCCTTTCAAGCAGGTGTTCGTCGCTGGAAACTGCTTGATCAACTACCTCAAATTTTGCTGAAGAAGGCTCTACAACAATCATGAGCCGTGTTCCACAACGAGCGCAAAAATCCTGGCCAAGTGGATTGGCGGCCAGACACTTCTGACAGTAATGTGAGATCGGAACCGGCATTAAT
>JBKPQV010000537.1:0-3086 GCA_046734235.1 Acidobacteriota bacterium | reverse complement strand
GCTCTTACCTGGATACGGTTATGTTATGCGCTGCTTTGAGACGGAAGTTAGTGCGCCAACGGGCACGCGGAGACGCGTGCGCTCCCAGGACCATGGCACGTGTTTAGAATAGGTGGGTTACTAAAGGCATGAACGACGGCCTACTGACAACTGACTACTGACTACTTATTTCCTTTCGCAACTCGCAGAAACGCTTTCGCAGCGTGTGAGAGCGTAGCTCCCTTCCGAAAAATCAGATGCAGTCGTCGTTCCAACCGCATTTCTTTCACCGTCAGCGCAACTATCTGCTTTCGCTCAATTTCAAGTTGCGCGGTTAATCGAGGGACTAGAGCGACACCCATTTCCTGTTCCACTAATCGCTTGATCGATTCGAGCGTCGGCATCTCCATAGAGATGTTGAGAGGTGTTTTGTATTTCTCAAATGTTTTCACCACTCGTTCGCGGTATGGCGACGCTACATTGTGCGCAATGAACGACTCGGCACCTAGCTCACGCACCGACACAACTGTTTTTCCCGCTAGCGGATGAGTCGGAGCAACAATCAGAGCCAACTCATCCATCACGACCGGGATGGAAGCAATCGCCTGATCAGCTGGTTTGAACGATACAACCCCGATCTCAACCCCTCGTCCTAAAACCTCATTTGCAATTCGACTTGCCAGGCTTCGTTTTACCTCGACCTTAATATGCGGGTGACGGGCGCGAAACACCCCTAGAATCGGCAGGAGATACATGACTGTGTATTCGTTTGCACTCAGTGCCAGTTTCCCGTGGTGGAGATCTTTTAGCTCTTTAATTGCCCGATGCGCCCCCTGGCGCAAATTCAACATCTGCTCGGCGAAGTCAAACAGAACGCGTCCCGCGGCAGTGAGGGTTCCGTCTTTTGAAGAGCGATCAAACAAAGGCTCGCCCAACTCTGTCTCCAACCGTCTAATTGCCTGACTGACAGCAGGTTGAGTCCTATGCAGGGACTGGGCAGCCCGCGAAAAACTCTGCTCTTTGGCGACCGCAATCAGCACTTCCAGTTGATTAACGTCCAATTTCTCCCACCACCGTAAGTTATTCAACAAAAACGTGCGGTTATGGTATCACACCGCCTTATCTTTCTATAAAGATTATAACTTTGACTTCAGAGCCTCTGGCCCTTAGCATTCCGATTCGTCTTGCCCACAGGAGGGGATTAGTATGAGACAAGAGAGAGTCACAGTATTCGACACCACGTTGCGTGACGGCGAACAGTCGCCTGGCTGTTCAATGAACCTCACCGAGAAGGTGCGAATGGCTGTGAAACTGGAGGAACTCGGCGTCGACATTATCGAAGCCGGCTTCCCAATTGCTTCGGAAGGCGACTTTGCCGCCGTTCGAGCGGTAGCGAAAGAATGTCGCAGCGTTACGGTCGCCGCTTTGTGCCGCACAGCTGAACAAGACGTTGCGCGGGCTGCCGAAGCTCTTGCTGGCGCCGCGCGCCCTCGCATTCACACGTTTGTGGCAACGTCTGATATCCACCTCGAGCATAAGCTCAAGAAGTCGCGCGCTGAAGTCATTGAAATGACTCGCGCCGCAGTGCGACAAGCGCGAAACCATACTGATGAAGTCGAGTTCTCCGCTGAGGATGCTACTCGCAGTGACGTCGGTTACCTGTGCAACGTCCTGGACGTGGCCGTCGAAGCAGGTGCTTCGATCCTTAATATTCCAGACACTGTTGGTTACACCACGCCAACTGAATTTGCGTCATTGATTGACACCATTAATAAGCAAGTGGTACGCGATCGTAACGTAGTAATTAGTGTTCACTGCCACAACGATCTCGGACTTGCAGTAGCAAATAGCCTGGCGGCAATTGAGGCTGGCGCTCGACAGGTTGAATGCACGATCAATGGGATTGGTGAACGCGCCGGTAACGCGTCGTTGGAAGAAATCGTGATGGCGTTGCGCGTACGTGCGGATCGCTTACCGTTTGAGACGCGCATCAATGCGTCCGAGCTTTATCCTGCGAGCCAATTGTTGTCGAGCATTGTCGGGTTCGATGTGCAACCTAACAAGGCTATCGTCGGTCGCAATGCCTTTGCTCATGAAGCAGGCATTCACCAGCACGGAGTGATTAATAATCCACTCTGTTACGAGATCATGACTCCCGAGTCTGTCGGTGTACCGGCAAATTCTTTGGTGTTGGGAAAACACTCGGGACGTCATGCGTTATCGCTCAGGTACGTTGAGCTTGGGTACGACATCACACCCGCAGAACTCGACGCAGCTTACGCAAGTTTTACGAATCTCGCAGATCGCAAGAAGCAAGTTTACGACCAGGATTTGATTTCGCTGCTCAGCGCAAATACAAAGATGCGCGAAGAAAAGTCGGTGGTAGCAGCAGCGTAACGTAAAAAACATCGGCCTATGGCCTTTGGTCTTGGGACTTTGAAATTTTGGCTCTTGAAACTCGCATTCGAGGCCAAAGCCCCTGGACCAAAGGCCCAAATTTTCGATTTCGTGATCGAGGAAAGCAATGAAACTCAAGGTAACTATTCTTCCCGGCGATGGCATCGGTCCAGAGGTAACCGAACAAGCGGTTCGAGTGCTCGACACCATTGCCGGTATTTCGGGATACACATTTGAATTCAGTGAACACCTCATCGGCGGAGTGGCTATTCGCGAGAGTGGATCGCCACTGCCCAGAAAAACTCTGGATGCTTGCTTGAACAGCGACGCGGTTCTACTCGGTGCAGTTGGCTCTCCCGAGTATGATCGTCTACCGGCTCATCAACGTCCAGAAGCTGGTTTGTTATTGCTTAGGCGTGCTCTTGGTGGCTTCGCAAACCTGCGTCCGGCTCTTTCCTATTCATCAATTGCTGCCTGTTCACCGCTTCGTATCGATGTCGGTCGCGGGACGGATATCCTGATCGTCAGAGAGCTATTAGGTGGACTATATTTTGGCGAACCACGAGGTTTCTCCAGTTCCGACGGAATGACTTCCGCGGTTAACACGATGCGTTACTCAGTCGAGGAGATTGAGCGAGTCGCAATAGTAGCTTTTGAAGCCGCAAGGAAACGTCGCAGTAAGGTCACTTCAGTCGATAAAGCAAACGTAC
>JBKPQV010000536.1:0-5707 GCA_046734235.1 Acidobacteriota bacterium | reverse complement strand
ATGGCGTTTTCTATTTTCCGTTTGATTGGAAATGGACGGTGCGACGCGCTCTCAAGGTCATCAACCCCAACGTTGTCCTGATCATGGAAACCGAGTTATGGCCAAACTTTCTTCGGGAGTGCAATGCCCGGAATATTCCAGTTGCCCTTGTAAACGGAAGAATCTCGCGCCAATCCTTTCGTCGCTATAGGTTGGTTCGGTTTTTCCTGCAAAGGATCCTGGCCAATCTTTCGCTTGCTGTAATGCAATCCGAGACGGACGCAGAAAGAATCTCGGCGTTGGGCATGGCTAACGACAAACTACTAACAGCGGGAAATTTGAAGTTTGATGTGGCGACGCATGCGAGTCAGTCCTCGTCTATCGCTGAGGAACTACGACACCGTTTTGGATTTGATGCCAACACTCGTCTGATTCTCGCAGCGAGTACTCACGCACCCGAAGAGAAGATTGTTTTGGAGACTTTTGCAGAATTACGGAAACGTTTCAAGGTGCGGCTGATGCTGGCCCCACGAAAGCCAGAGCGTTTTCAAGAAGTGGCTAATCTGATTGCGGGCTCGGGACTCAGTTGGAGCCGACGCACAGGTCAGGCATCCCCGTCCGATCAAAAAGCGGAGGCAATTCTCCTGGACACGATCGGCGAACTTCCTGCGGTTTATTCATTCGCCACGGTGGTGTTTGTGGGCGGCAGTATAGTTGATCGCGGCGGTCACAACGTGCTTGAGCCAGCGGCTACGGGTGTTTGCGTGTTAACTGGACACAATACTCACAATTTTCAAGCAATCGTGACTCTACTAAACGAAGCTGACGCTATTGTTCAGTTGCCGCCGCTGGATATGAGCAAAGCCGCTGATTGTCTAACGCATGAACTTGAGCAATTACTTGGTAATCCTGATCGGTGTGCCGAATTGGGAAAACGCGCGAAGCAAATTGTGATAGACAATCAGGGCGCTACGGATCGTACGATGGAAATGATACGACCGCTCATAAGTAATACTGTTCACGAAGGAAAAGACTGTCCGCCGATTACACCGATTTGAATACCCTTTGCCAAGAATCTCAAATACTAAAAATCGGCGCAATCGGCGTAATCTGTGGATAAATTTCTTTTGGTCATGAAGTCCTTAGTTCTGCCACCATTAGCTTCCTTGTACGGCGCGATTACTCGCACACGTGCATCGCTGTATGAACGCGGAACTTTCAGAAGCCACAAACTCGATCAACCCGTTATCAGTGTCGGTAACATTACAGCAGGCGGAACTGGAAAAACCCCGCTAGTGGAATTTGTCAGTCGTACGCTCGCTGATGAAGGTAAACGGGTTTGCATCCTTACTCGGGGATATGGGCGCGAAAATTCAGACCGCCGCGTACTGGTGTCTGACGGACAAACTGTCTTTTCTAATCCAGCAGAGGCTGGTGACGAACCCTTCCTACTGGCAAATAATCTAAGAGGCGTGGCGGCGGTAATCAGTGATGCGAATCGTTTCGCGGCCGGTGAAGGTGCTATCAAACATCTGGGCACAGACTGTTTCGTTCTTGATGATGGATTCCAGCATCTTCAACTCTCAAGAAATCTAGACATTGTCACCATCGACGCGACGAACCCGTGGGGTGGGGGAAAGATGTTGCCGTTCGGACTCTTGCGCGAGCCTTTGAGCGGTTTAAAACGGGCCGATTGTTTTGTAATTACTAGATCAGATCAAACTGTAAGCGTCGACAGCATTCGAAGGGACCTGGGAGAATTATCCGGCGATAGGCCAACATTTAATTCGCGAATGGTTACCCGGGGCATCGTTCCACTGCTTGAGTCAACCGCACCGTTTACAACTTCGCAATCGTTAGCTGCCTTTTGCGCCGTAGGTAATCCAAAATCATTCTTTCAGCACCTTGAACAGGGTGGCTTTAGATCTGTCATGCAACAGTCTTATCCCGATCATTATGTTTACAAACAAGGTGATATAGATCGGTTGACGAAACGAGCGAGCCAGGGTGGGGCAAGTGCACTCGTCACTACAGCCAAAGACGCAGTGAAACTAAGCTCACTGAATTTCACACTTCCCTGCTATGTTTTGGAAGCAGAAATTCAAATCGACGACGAAAACGAATTTCGTAGACTTCTTCTAAGCGCAACCAATACTCGCTAACCTGGTGGTGACGCAGCGGCCGATGGAGAAGGCTTGACCTCCGGAGTCTTCGTACCTGGAGGTGGAGGCGCCGGCACATTTTCTGGACTTACTGTCTTGCTAGGTTCAGGTACGCTTGGGTTTTTGCGATTGCTGTTGGAATTCTCGTTCACGTTGCTGTTGGCAACAGGACTAGGCTCCTCTAGAGGCGTCGGCGATAACGAAACGTTTGCATTCAAATTCACGTTCGCGTTTGTCGGTTGAGTGATTGTTCCTCCGGCAGGTATACCGGCCTCGGCTTTTCCAGATGGAGACTGACCTGGCTGAACTGGCTGGCTGTTGGGATCGGCGATAAGCGATGGCTGGTTGGTGTTTTGATTCGAGGGAGTCTCTGGTTCGCGCGTGAACGCGTAGACAACTGCAAATACGATCAGCAATGCCACCGCTGAAGGAATCAATATTTTTAGTGGATTGAATGCTTTAGGTGGCGGCGGTGCTGGTTGTACGGCGCCCTGTATCGGAACCGTCACGGGCGCCCTTCTGACACCTCCCGGTTGAATCGGAGGAGGCGGAACTCTGGGTCGCACCATAGTGACTTCATCATCTTCATTGGTTGGCGGTGCCGCTGGAATCGCTGCAGGAGTATCGAGCTTTAAAACACTCATGCCGGCTGCTATTGTTAGATCCTCCAAAAGCTCATGAATGTTCTGGTAACGATTTGCGGGAAGTTTAGCCATTGCCCGCGAAACCACTCTGCCAACTGCAGGAGGTAAGTCCGGTCGTTCCTCAAGAATTGAAGGAACGGGATCCTGCAAATGCTTCATCATTACCATCGTTGGCGAGTCGCCTGAAAATGGGACATGGCCTACCAACATTTCGTAGAGGATCACGCCAAATGAATAAATGTCGGATCGGGCATCTATCTCGTGATCCTGGGAACATTGCTCCGGCGACATATATTGAGGAGTACCCATCACAAGATTCGGAGCCGTCAAGCTTGTGTCATGTTCTTCTGGTTCGTTGATTTTAGCGATGCCAAAATCAAGGACCTTCGCGTGGTCTCCAACTGCTGTGCTTACCAACATGATGTTGTCGCTCTTGAGGTCACGATGCACAACGTTCTGCTCATGAGCGACACTCAAGGCATCACCGGCCTGGCGCATGATGTCGACGGTTCTTGCCAGAGAAAGCGGACCTTCATCGCGAATTACCTGCTTGAGCGTCTTGCCGCTCAGGTATTCCATCACCAGAAACACAACACCGTTTTCGTCTTCACCAAAGTCGGTAACACTTAATACGTTAGGGTGTGAAATGCGGGACGCGGCTCGCGCTTCTCGCGAAAACCTGGCAACAATCTTTTCGTCAGCTGCCAGGGATGCGCGCAAGACTTTTATCGCAACCGTTTTGTCCATCAACACATGGGTGCCACGATAGACTGAGCCCATTCCGCCGGCGCTGATGCGTTCTTCAATTCTGTATTTTCCGGCAAGAGTTTTGCCGATTAAGGAGTCTTCGCTGGTTTCCAGAGCAATCCCATCTGCGGGACAAAGAGTGGTAGCGTCAGGATATTCAACACCGCACTTTGGGCATTTTTTCATCTGGAGCTGCGCCTCATGAGATTCATTAGAGAGAGAGGGGTCAGCCTATCACAGAGCTTCAAGGTCGGCAAAAAGATGGACAAAAACAAACGCGGGCGAAACCCGAAAGTTTCGCCCGCGCGATAGATCCAAACGACCTCGCCACTAGGTCTTGATAAATACGATCACCAGGGCGAACAGAACGAGCGACTCGATAAGAGCCAGACCCAAGATCATCATCGTCTGAATTTTTGCGGCAGCGCCGGGATTTCGTGCAGCACCTTCGCAAGCAGCAGCGCCAATTCGTGACTGACCAAGCGCGCCACCAAACACCGCGATAGCAAAGCCGATTCCGGCAGCAATTGCTTTGAGACCAACACCATGGTCACCTTCAGCAGCAGCCGGCTGAGCACCTGCCTGAGCGAATGCTGAGGTTGCGGCAAACAAGATGCCCACAATCGCAAACAGCACAACGTTCAACTTTTTCATTCGAATTCTCCTTCCGATACCTACGTACCGGTGATGAGAGTGAACCTCAGTAGTCAGGAGCTAACGGCCGAGAATGATTTCGCCTATTCCCGGTATCCACCGCCCCTCTTACAACGGCGCTCCAGCGAAACAGACCTGAACAACGATAAATGTGCCGGTAACTCTGAACTTAAGATTCTGTTGATTGAGTTAGTCAGGTAACGTTTGCTGCCACTGTGACCGCATCGCTCACCCGACGATTTAATGAAGCCAGTATTAAGTCAAAACCGGAGCGATGATGGGTTCTTCTTCGTGGATCTCATGACCCATTCCGTGTTCATCATGCTCGTGCGGATGTGAAACCTCGCTGATGTACAGCTGCGACAGCAGAATAAATACAAACGTTTGAATGAAAGCCACAAATACGCTCAACGGCATCAACGCTAATGGACCGATCCAGGTATAGGGTGGAGCAATACCTGCGACAGTCTCCAAAACCTTTTCGTCAGCAAACAGATTACCGAAAAGGCGAATGCCGAGAGAGAACGGTCTTATGAAATTACTGATGAGTTCGATCGGAAAGATTAACCACGCGATCCACCAAACTGGTCCTGCAAAGTGCTTCAAGTGGGTCACAATACCGTTTTCACTGATGCCGATGTAGTTGTAGTAGAGAAATGAGCTCAGCCCTAGTGCAAATGTCACGCTGGTGGCGGCGGTGGGACTCATGAACAAAGGAACAAGCCCCATCAGATTGGAAACCAGGATCAGCACGGCGAAGGTCATGACCACGGGAAAATACTTCAAGCCATGTGGTCCAATGATGTCTTCGATCATGCCGCGAACAGCAAGAACGCTGACTTCGAGTGTTTGTTGTCCGCCGCGGGGCTCATTTGATGAAAGCTGGCCCTTTAGAATCCAGATAATCGCCACACTTAAGATGCAGGCGATCACAAACATCACCGTGTACCAGGGAATTGCGTTGTCTGGTGAATATGGACCAAAGACAGATTCCGGCGTAGTGCCGAACTTGGCAAAAAAAGTTTTCCAAAGCGGATAGGTATACTTCATCTGCAACGCGTATACCTGGTCACCAAATTTATCGTTTAGAAACTGGACGATAATTGGCGCATGGTGTTCGGCTTCACCTGACGCCTCACTCAATAGGAACATCAACTAGTTTCCTCTCGCCTGATAATTGCGACGTAAAACTCTCTTAACGCTTCAATAAACAAAGCAACAACAAAAGTCGAAAGACCAATAATAACTGCAGGAACAGAAACCAGACCTAATTGCCTGGCTAGAAAAACAACCAAACCAATAACTATGTAGCGAAGTACAAACTGCATCAATCTCAAACGTGGTTGTGTTGAACCAATCGAGAGATTGATGGCAGCGGCGGCTGAACTCTTTAGCCAGTGGTGGCTAAACAGAGCGAGAACTCCCCCGAGCAAAAGACCGGTCGAAACTCGCCATTGCGCAACGAAAACTGAAACGACCGTGGCGACGAGCGTGACAACCAGCATCGAGCGAAAAATTCGC
>JBKPQV010000535.1:0-7317 GCA_046734235.1 Acidobacteriota bacterium | reverse complement strand
GGGTTACTAAAGGCAAGAACCTAATTCGTCAGCAAGTAGATCGCAAACGACGCGAGCCAATGCTCACCAGCGTAGTCGCCACTAGCAACATGGGCCAACGCTGCAGTCGTATGCTTGTCAGCTGCAATGGTTAATGCAATTCGGGCGGGATCTTTATCCGGCAGTGCGCTGGCAATACTGCGCATACACCATGCTCGACTCAAGTTCAAACCGTCCAGATGAACCAGCTTAGGATCAGTCCGATCGGTCACGATTGCTGGTTGAAGAAGAACTGCTGGAGTACCCTTCGATGTTCCAGGCAAAAAGCGATGAAACCATGTCGCAAACTCCGCCTGCTTCATTACGCGACGCATCAAGTCAGCTTCCATCAACGCCGCCGAAAAGAAGTCCTCACCACCCGGCTCCCAACTACCTGGATAGTCCGTGTCCTTACCAAAGTATGTGCGGCTGCGCTCAGCCAACAACGCCTCAAACTCTCTATCTCCAATTACTTTCGCATAGTCGAGAGCGAACGCCAGCCCAAACGCCGTATTCGGATGCACACCGGTGCGAATGGGATAGGTTTGTTTGGGAAGGAAATTCTTATACGACTTGACGATCACGTCGACGAGTGGCTGCAACGCCTCGGCCCAATTATCACCATCCGGATCGTCCCACGAATGAACTTCTTCAGCTAATTTTAGGAGCCAGGCCCAACCATAGGTACGTTCAAACGACTGGCGATTGGGCTGAGACATGTAAGCGGCCTCTGTTTGAATATTTGCGGCGGTGAGGTTCGCGTTCAGCGCGCTCCGAATTTGTTTATCTTCCGGCAGGTTCTGAAATGTCTTCAATAACCTCACCAGCATCCAGTGACCATGAACAGATGAGTGCCAATCGTAACAGCCATAAAATGCGGGGTGCAGTTGTTTCGGACTTTGCACGTCGCCAGCAATGTTGATTACATGCTCAGGTTTGTTTGGCAGTTCACGATTCACACACTTGAGCGCCAGCGAAGCGAAATGTGAGGCTTCCTTTTCAGTGAACGGTGTTTTCATCTGAGCGAACACCAAAGATGAGAAAGATAACACGGCAACTACAATGGCTATTAGGCAACGAATCTTTGACATATTGTTTTGCTCTATTGCCTCCTTGGAGTGCGGTGGCCCGGCACCGCTTTGTCATAGCGAGACTCTACGATCACGGCCTTCCTGAACCTCACTTCAGCTAAGAATAGACCGAGGCTCGCTGTAACAAAGCGGTGCCGGGCCACCGCACTCCAAGGAGTTTCGTGTTGGTTGAGTGGTCAATATCGATGCGACGGTCGACCTATGTGAATGTGTGGACCGGTTGCCGTTCCTGGAATCGCAGATCGAAATGCCGAGTATGGAATACCGTTCTTCTGTAAGAAATTCAGCAGAGCTTGTCCTTCAACACCATCCGGATGCAACTGAATGTCCATCGCGTTCCGATGATCCAGTCGCCAACGATCGTGGATTGCGCCTTGACCAAAGACCGCAATTGGCAAGGGCTTCTTAAACGTATCGTAAAAGAATGTTTGAATCTTTCCTGACTCGCTGAGTAGCCAATTAGATGCACCATTAAAACGCACAAAGGAAGTGGTTCTCACCAACCTGTTCTTAGCCAGCTTAAGATTTTTGGCCAGCACAGCATCCGCTTCCGCTTCGACAAAAACATTGGCAATCTGACTATCCGCGGTCAGAACTTTTTGTCGTTCGTCGGCTAATCTTGCCTGCTCCGATTTGAGCTTGAGCTCTTTTTCCTCGAGTTGAGTTTTTGCGATCAGTCCTTCGTCAAACAGCTTTCGCGCAGACGCTAATTGCTCCTCAGCTGTCTTCACATTGGCTTCGTAAATCGCGATGAGTCGTTCCAGGCTTGCCTTGTAGTCCTTTGTCGCCCGGACATATTCATCACGAAGCTTTGACAACTCATTAGCCGTCTCGGGTTGGGACTGCTTTTGCTTCTTCTTCCGTTGAATGCCGAAAGCCGGGACGGAAATGACGGCTATCAGTAGCGTCACAACAAGAAACCTAATTCGAAATACTTTCTTCACTTACAATTTCCTTGGATTCACTAATAGAAGCCTCATAAACTTCGCAATTGACTTCACCGCCGATCAGAATAGCAACTCCCATCAGATAGAACCACAGCATCAAAACAATCACAGCCCCCAGTGATCCGTACGTCACGCTGTACGAGTCGAAGTAACGCAGATAAATCCTGAAGGCAAATGAAATCAGCAACCATAATGCTACGCCAATAACAGCTCCGAGGCTAAACCAACGGCGCTGTTCGGGCCTGATGTTTGGAGCGTAGTTGTAGAGCAGGTTAAAGGTTGCAAGTACAAATCCGAGCGCTATTGGCCACTGCAGAATATTCCAAGCCTGCGTAAAGATCTGACCTGAGCCAAATCGATTCGCTAAACCATCGCCAATCGTACCTCCGTAAAGAACAATAGCCAGAGCAGAAATAATGAGAACCGCCAACGCGATAGTCAGAACCACCGAAACCAACCGAACCTTAAGCCAGGATCTCGTTTCGCGAACGTCGTAGGCAGTATTCAGGGTTTGGCTTATGGCCCCCATCCCATTCGATGCTGCCCACAAGGCCGCCAGTAGACCGAGCGACAATTTACCACTCCCACTTGAAGCGCTGATTTCATCGAGGGTTGTATGCACCAGCGCTACTGCGCTTGACGGCATTACCGCAGCAAAATAGGCCAGAAGTTTGTTTCTGAATTCAGTCCCTTCCTGGGCCAAGTAGCCGAGGACATTTATCAAAACCAATAAGAGCGGGAAAAGTGCCAGAAGAAAGTAGTAGGAAAGCTGAGCTGCGCGACCGAAGACTTCGTCTTCGTTAATCCGCCGGATCACCCGTTTGATTCGGTTCATTGTGGTCATGGCGGTCCAGAACGAAAGGGTGAAAAAGTGAAAGGGGACAGAAACAAGGATCTGCCCCCCGAATAACGAATGCTGGCCCCTTAATAACTATCTGACGAGTGTACCGGTTCGACTCCAGCGTGTGTTTTTAAAGAAGTCAACAAGAAATCCGATCCCGCCACCACTGGTTGGCGCACTCTCATCGTATGACCAGTAGACAAACATCGCACGACCAATGACAAGATCGCGTGGCACGAATCCCCAAAACCGGCTGTCTTCACTGTTGTCGCGATTATCACCCATCACAAAATATTTGTTTGCTGGAACTACTACGCTCTTTCCATCTCCAGCTTTGGCGAAGACGTCATAAACATAATCATCCTCATCGTCACCTGGGCGGTAGTAGACATCGTATGGCTCGTTCGATTTACGTGGCGGTGTATTCACAATCTCGAGAGGATCTTTGCGATTATGATCAATTGCATCGATGCGGTGTTCAGGCAACACCTCGCCATTCACGATTACGCTCTTCCCCTGCAAACTGATTCGGTCACCTGGCAGGCCAATAACTCGCTTTACGTAGTTAGTCAGAATTGGTTTGTTGTCAGGTCGATCGTCACGTTTCGGATCATAAGGATTGCCTGGATATTTAAAAACGATGATATCGCCGCGACGAATTTCTCTTTGTGGCAAGAATGGCAAAGAAGTGCCGGGTGCGAAGATAAACTTATTAACCAGTAGATGGTCACCAATCGTGATTGTGTTCTGCATCGAGCCGGTAGGAACTTTAACGGCCTGCACGATGAAGGTCATCCCGAAGAGGGCCATGATCACGGTCACGACTGCCGATTCAAAATACTCACGCAAGACAGTCTTCGGCGGGCCCTTGGGCTTTGGTGGAGCCGGTGCAGGGCTCTTCGAGTTACCATTGCGGTTGAATAATCGTGAGAACGTGGAAGGGTTGGTTTCGGTTTTTGTTTCCGTCTCGCCCTTAGTGACCTTTTCGGTAGTTAAGTTACTCGCCATCCAAAACATCCTAGTTACGATACATGCGCATGGTCAAGTCGACGCAGCGGTCGCTTAGACTGCTTCTTCCCGCTGACTATCAATCATTGCCTCAAGTGCCGCCCTCGCTGCGGCGGCTTCGGCCGACTTGATTGAGTGTCCTTCACCCTGAATCCGGCCCCCATCCCAGGAAACTTCAACATGAAATACTCTTCTATGGGGAGGTCCAAGCGTTGCAATTACTGAATACCTGGGAGCTTGCCGGCGATCCGCCTGGAGCTTTTCCTGCAACATTGTCTTGTAATCCGCCTGAGCTGCTAACAGCGGATCGGCTCCTTCCAATTCATCTCTCAACGCATAACAAACGAATTCAGTTGCAGGGATGATTCCTCCGTCCAGGAAGATCGCGCCGGTGATCGCTTCAAATACGTCGGCGAGCAGTGCGTTCTTTTGGCGCCCACCGCTCTTCTCTTCACCTTTTCCGAAGCGGAGAAATTCGCCGAGATTCAAGGCTTGAGAGGCCTTTGCCAGTGTTGGAGCGCTGACCAACCGGTGTTTCATACGCGACAACTCGCCTTCGGTGCCAACCGGATACGAACAACAAAGATAGTTAGCTACCACCAGTCCCAACACCGAATCACCGAGAAACTCGAGCGACTCATTATGAAGTTTCCGTGCTTGATGTTCATCACCGGGGGCGACCTGTTCATGAGCCCAGGAACGATGAGTCAACGCACGCTCAAGTAATGAACGGTCGTTAAAGTTATAGGCAAGAATCGTCTCCAGCAGGACGAGGTCCGGAATAGTAGGGTCGGTGTTTTTCAAAACACGTCGGATTATAACAAACGCCGGAAGCTTGTCTAAAAAATCAGACTTGCTTCCGGCGTTAATGTTGAAGAAGGAGGTTCTGACTTGCTTTTAGTTCTTTGGCTTGTTAGGACCACCAGTGGTGGCTGGTTTAGTTGGAGCAGGTTTGGTCGTACCGTTTCCTGACGCAGCCGGTGCAGTCGTCGATGCGGCTGTAGTGGTCGTAGCACCAGTTGTACCGATCGGAGTTGCAGATGGCGCCGGAGTTGGCAATGAGGTCAACGGAGTCGGCTCAGGCGGCAATGGCTTAGAAAGCACTTCCGCGAGGAATTGATTCATGCCATCAGTGGTATCGTTGTGACGATACTTATACCAACCAGTAAGAGCCTCATTCCAAGCGGCTTTCTGAGCTGCCATCTTCGGATCTGTTGACAGCGCCACTGCTCTTCCGTAAGCATCGATCATGCGATCAATAAGCTGGTCGATGTTTGCCTTTGCCAATTTGCTCTCTGGCGTTTCATCTTTTCCTTTATATTTTGTGTTGTACTCATCGGACTGTTTAGCATACGGACCAGCTTCGTAAGCGCCACCAATGTATCCGTATGTCTGCGGAGATTTTTTCAAAGTCTCAAACTGAGCAGCCTTCATTAGGTTCTTAAGTGCGGCAGAGGGGTCACTTTCGATGGTATAGACCCCGACCGTATAGTTGAGGTAAGCCAACGCGGCGTCTTTGCCAGGAAGCGGAGTCCAATCGTCGAGCGTCTTGCCGCTGTCCAGCAGCGTGATAGCTTTCTTAGCTGAATTAAGTGCGGTAGCACTGATTGTTGCGTCTTTTAGGGGTGCAACCAGATAACCATTCGCGCCAAGGTGAACTAGATAATTGAGATTCTCCGGCTCTTTGGCGAGTAACGTAGCGCCAAGTGCATAGGCCTCTTTATAGTTCTTGTCGTTGTACAGCAATTGAGGAAGCTTGTTTTTGGTCGTGAGCTCTTCATATTGGCCAACCCAACGCTTCAAGTAGTCGATAATCTTTGTCGTCGCTTCGGTTGCTTCTCCTGGCGGGCATGCCAAATACTTCTTGGCATTGTCATAGGCTTTTGCCTGATCAGCAGTGCGCGCTTCGCGGAAGGCGGCATAATAGGCATCCTTGTTTTCTTGCGTACACTGGTCTTGACTTTCCAGCCTCACTAGGCGGGTAGAAGCCACGGCGGGCAGAGCCAGCATCGCGACAGTGGCGCCCAGGGTTATTAACTTAATCATCGTTTTCATCAGTCGTGCGAACCTCCAAAATCATTCTTCAACAAATCTGGGCGCGGGCCAATGCCCCACGAGCGTCGCCAGAGGAATCTTTAGGATGCGAGTATTACAGAGAGCGGTTGCCGTTTTTATGCACAGTGGGGCTGATACACAAGTTGTTCACAAAACTGTCCGGCAAAAGAACGAGCGCAATATTCCTGCAACTATATTTGATGTGTCAAGGCGACAGAGGCAAAACAGCAAAAAAAATCGCGCCGGAAAGTAGTACCTTCCGGCGCGTTAGCGTTTTGCAAGTTTATTCTTACCAACTTATGGCTGTTGAGGCTGAGTTCGGCGTGGTCTTTGCTCAGTCGCCGATGGGTTTTCAGCTGGTGTTTTTGGAGTTGTTGCCGGTTGCGTCGTCTTGTTTTGTTGGCCATCAACAGGCTTCTTTTCAATCGGCATCAACACTCGTTTGACTGTTCCACGAGGAGCAACGGTTTCTGGAGCAGCAGTCTTTTGTGCTGCAGCAGGTGCTGTTGTTGTCTCCGTTGAAGGAGTGGCTGTCGCTGTGGTGTTTGTCGTTGGATCGCTTGTCGCGGTGGTGGCATCGGTGGTTGCATCACCCATCTCACCATTCTCGTCATCGCCAATTTCCTTTTCTTCGTCATCCGCAGTCGACGCCACCTGCATGTTGATTGCGGTACCAAAGCGATGATTCAATTCACGATAAATCTCACCAGCCACTGCAGCCGGGAAATGTCTTCGGCCGTCACTGCCTTGCGCAATAACCACTACAGCCAATCTTGGATTCGCGAGTGGCGCATATGACGTAAACAAACCAACCCACCCTCCAGAGCCAATACAAGTACCAGTCTTGCCGGCAACAGTTTGCGTTGGATCATAGGCTTTTCTGCCAGAACCATAATTCACGGCCCCAACCATGCCTGGAACCATGCGTTGCCACACTTCAGGACCAATCGGCAATTGTCGCCGTACCTTTGGAGCTAACTTGCTTTGTTCTTTAGAAGTGCGAGGTACTTGCGGAACGAGAAGCTTGCCGCCGTTTGCCATTGCCGAAACCAAAGTGCCCAACTGTAGCGGCGTAACTTCAAACCCATCAGCATAGGAGAACATGCGCCTCTCGATGAAACCGGGTTTGTTTTCTGGCAAGCGACCCGGAAACTCAAAGGTGGCGTTGATACCAGTCTTTTCACCGAGTCCGAGTTCACGCGCGTAACCAACCATTTTGTCGAAACCGATGCGGCTTCCAACTGTCTCGAAGAACGGATTATTCGAATGAGCTAACGCAGCCGTTAGATCAATCTTGTATCCATCGCCGACAGTATCAACTTGAGGAATAACATTTTCGGATAGACCAGCAACACCC
>JBKPQV010000534.1:0-8403 GCA_046734235.1 Acidobacteriota bacterium | reverse complement strand
TGTTGAAGGTCCACAAAACAACATTGTCTTCCTTGCCATTGAAGCGAACCGTCAGGTAATCGCCGTTCGGTTTCAAGTTAAACAAGATGCCCGCGCACTGATCTAACTTTCCATCAATCAACTTAAAGCGAATGCTGATTGTGCCGTTCTGAAAATCATCGACATCCTTCAATACTGCGTAAGGAAAGTAGGCAAACGCTTTTACATTGTCTATGAACTCTTCGTGACGCGAACCATAGATTGCGCGTGCATTTTGCGCGAGTCCGCCAGCTGGTTGACCGCGTAACCATTGACGACCATCAACAGCCAGGACTTTTGCGCCGCCATCATCAACAATCGACCAATTGCCAACTACCGACAAGAATTTGGTCGACTCTTTCCCTGCTCTTTCCTTGGATAAATCAACGCGAAGCGACTTAGGATTAGCCGTCCTCTGCGCAACGGCGCCAATAGCGCTTAGCAAAATAGCAATTGCGAAAAACGTAAGAATGCGCCTCATTTTCTAGTGCTCCTTGACTATTTACGTACTCGCCACCACGCAAACAATACAATCAGTGGCCAAACTATATAAAAAACAAGTGACGCCCATTCAGGTCGGGCTGCTAGTGGGTATCCGGGAAATCCTTCGTCAACAGAACGTTCGGGTATCTGAAGACCGGAAAGCTCATAAATTTGATCCAGCACAACCTCTTCAATGGTTGAACGATCTACACGCTTTCGTCCTTCCATCTCATACCAGATCTCACCATAGTGATCTTCGGTTTGTTCAAACAAACCTGATTGGCTACCGGAGACATAAGTTACCTCGAGCCCTCGACCTAGTACTCTACGTAACTTCTTTAGAACCCCTTGCTCAAGATCAGAAAGCCGAGGATCCTCAGGAGCGAGAAACACCGTCAACTTCAGTGGCTTATTAATTCTTCGTAACATCGAGTCGTCGATAGCGGAAAACGAATTGCGACGATTCTCGCTAAGATCCCAACTCGTCAGAACTTTTGTACTGGCATAGCAAACAGCCGCCAGGGCTGCTAATAACGCACCCGTCAACAACAACCTGCTCGCGATGCGTCGGCCAGTATTTAGCCATGCCGCCGCAAAGGCGAATCCCGCTACGCTCAACACCAACATCACGGCAACTGTATTGAACTTTAGTAATCCATGTTCAAATGAACGCAGCGCTGCTGTTGGTGTGAAACTCGCCAGTTGCTGTAGCAAGCCGCCACGCCCAGCCGCAATAAAGTCCAACGCCCAGGTACCAACAGTAATCGCTAAGGTCACAATCGCCGCACTTGATGCGCTTTCTGTAATCGCAGCCGCGGCGACAGCCAAGCCCAAACTTAACGAGCCACGGAGTAGATGGCCCAACAAGAGGTTTAGCGTTTCAGCTGTATTAACGTGCCCGCCATAAGTTTTCCAAAGAACGATTGCTGTAACGCCCGGGAGCCAGGCAATTAGCCAGCCGCCTAACAAGGCAACTCCCTTAGCGGTGAGCTTGGTCGCCAGGCTGCCTGGTAGTTGCAGAAGGATCTTTATTGCACCACTTTCTTTCTCCGTCGCGATCAACCGAATCGCAACAAACGGTAATAAGAAAGTAGCAGCGAGATCGTATACGCCCCAGGTGGGAAAGAAAATTCCGTCGAGTGAATTTAGTGCTTGGGGCAGAGCCGCTGGAGTGCCACCGCTGCCGCTCATTTCGGCATAAGTGTTGACCGCAGAAATAAACTCGCGCCCAACTAACACACCGCAAATAACCAACAGTATCCAGAAGGCGCGCGACGCAAATAGTTCTCGAAACTCCTTCGCGAGCAGTTGGCGAAAACTAAGTAAGGGCAAGAAAGATCTCCTCCAGTCCACCCTTCTCAATGTTCGACTGAGTTCTTAATTCTGCGATTGTGCCTACTGCTCCTACTTTTCCGTCATTCAATAAAACGAGGCGATCACAAACACGTTCTGCATCTACAAGCTGATGAATCGACACCAACAGCGTTCGACCCGTTGCTGCGGTGTTACGCAACATTGACATGACGTCGCGAGTCTGCCTCAAGTCAAGACCGTCAAATGGCTCATCGAGTAACAACAGTGGTTGCGAACTCAACAAACCGAGGGCAAGCATGAACCGTTTTCGTTCGCCTTTTGACAATGTCGATAAACGAGCGTGCTTGATCTCTTCTAAACGAAGCGGAGCAAAAAGTTGCAGTAGTTTGTCGTGTGACTGGCCATAGAGTTTTTCAAAGAACTGAAGCACCCACTTCACCGTCTGCTCAGCCCACGGAACTACTCCGTCAGGAAGATAGAACAACGCTCCCTTTCGCTCGAGAAAACTTAGTGCCTTGTCCTTATGTTTAATTGTCCCGCCATTGTCGGGGATTATACCGGCAAGACACTCCATAAGCGTGGTCTTCCCAGCTCCGTTCGGGCCAATTAAACCGAGGACCTCACCTTCACGAATGTTGAAAGAGACATCGTGGAGTACATGTCGCGCACCAAATTTTTTATTGAGACCTGAAACGGTTAGGAGATTGTCCACAGCACTAGATTATTTGTGTCCAATAGGTCTAATAGGTCCTGTAGGTTCTATTCTCGCTTAATTTCTAGAATGAATATCGATACCGCATCGTCACACCGCGACCAGCACCATCGATTCCCCAACTGATCCCGCGGTATGACTTATCGAAAATGTTTTCAAAGTCAACAAAGACTTCTGAAGTTTCACCAAACTTAATCGAAGTAGCAAGAGAGCGTGACATCGAGTGCATTTCTTGCGTGATTACAAAAGTGGCAAAACTCTATAGTTCGTCCCCAACTACTACCAGCCGCCGTAATCTGGGGATCTACGCTTCTAAGGTAGGCGTGCTCTATGATCGATCACTGATAGCACTTGTTGTGTTTGGAGTTGTCGCGCAACGATCTGCGGAGGGACTGTTCTTATGGCTTAAGCGTCCGCTGGCCACAGCGAAACCAGCTTAAATCGGGAAGGGTTTAACTAAGAATCACTACCACGTGCTCGATGAATGAGTGAACCGATGCGAGTACTTGAGGGCGACTTTCAATCGTAAGCCCTACTACCACGATAAAAATCAAGATCAGCCAGGGCGTGAGCCGAAACCATGGTGCACTGGTTCCTAACAACTTTGGATCGGTTGATGAGAGTTCCAACAATCTACGTACCCGCGCTTTCACTCCTCGAGTCTCTTCACCTCCAACCAGGAAAGCTGATGAAGGCATGACAGCACGTTCTTCAGCTGGAATCATGCGAGCAATACGAACGAGGGCTGAGGCTAGATTCAGGGCAACTGCTGAGCTCTCTTGTGCAGCATACTCATCAGCGGCCGACTCAGCTGCCTCACCCCAGGCCCGATCAAGTGATCGACCGCAAGGAATCATGAGTAAGCCTGCCCTGCTGGCGCGCAGCAATGAACGCTTAAGATTGTCATGAGCTGACATATGTCCGTACTCATGAGCAATGGCCGCAGCCAATTCTTCTTCCGTCAATGATCCGAGGACGTGATCGGCGATAAACAAGCGCGGCCGAATTGTTCCTACAACGGCGATAATCGGGAATGAGTGGGACAAACAAAATGCAGGCACATGCAGGCCTTCAAGTTCGATCGGGTTCGAATTGTTGAGCCAGGTCTTGAGCAGTGCGCGCGTAGCCAGCCACGAACGTAGGCCACGATATAGAGCGCAAGCTACGCCGATAGCCGATATCGTCGCCAGTGTTCCGAGTTTCAAGCTGACGAATTCATCTGTTGAATAGGGTTCGTAAACCAGGTAGGACGGGATCATGAACGCGACGATCCAGATTATGGCAATCGCTGGTGGGCCGATGCGCATAACAAAAAGTATTTCAGCACGGGTTCTCGCCGAACATTTCATCAGCGGTTGTCTTAGCAAATGCCATAGACCAGCGGCCGCAGCAGTCGCCACTGCATTAACAGTCAATAGCATCGCCAGGACCAGCGTGATGCCCAGGAACTCGTACATCGTCAACTCTTTCGACGCAGCTCTTTCTTCTTTTCCTGAACGAGACGATCCAACTCATCGAGAAGTTCTCGATCTCGTTCGCTAATCGTATCGACAATACATGCGAGGACTGGTTCGACGCCGGCGGCGCCGTGTCCCAAAAGTCCGTCGATCACGTCTTCCTTTATCCCTTGATCGAAATCGTCCTGGGTTACCAAGGCAGAGTAGAGAAAAGCCCGACCATCTTTTCGTCGCTCAAGTAGATTCTTCTTAAAGAGTCTATCGAGCGTGGTCATAAGAGTTGTGTAAGCAATTCTCTCTTCAAAAGCGCGGTGTATATCGCGAACGCTGACCTCGCCAAGTCGCCACGTCTCTTCGAGCACCTGGCGTTCTAGTTTGCCAAGTGCGAAGCAGGCGATTTCGCGTGGACGGCGAAATCCACGAAGGAGAAATCTGGATGTTTTCATAACGGCGGGCATTTTCACGGAGCACGGGAATAGTGTCAATAGATTTTGGACTTGGGGCCACGTGGAAGGTTCTTTGTCCGAGAGGGTTCCGAACTAAATCCTCGACCTCCGTAAAATTACTGTGTTATAAGCCATCTACGAGCGGCGATAGTAGGATGAAGGGCCTACTTTTGAACGCTCTGAGGGCGGCAAGGCCGTGGGAGGATTTGCCGCCTTTAATATTAAATTGGGATTGCCCTGAAGGTTTTCAAATTAGAAACCAGCAATACCCTACCAAAACCAGCCATTTCACCTTTCGCCCCGTCCTACGCTATCATTCGAGGTTTTCGACCACCGGCGGATTCGTATCCGTGGGGTCAGCAACTGAAATATGCCAGAAGAAGCCATCCAAGTTCGGGGAGCACGCGTTAACAACCTCAAAAACGTCTCGTTTTCCATCCCGATTAATCAGATAACTGTTGTGACTGGCGTCAGTGGCTCGGGGAAGTCGTCGCTTGCTTTCGATACGATTTACGCAGAAGGCCAGCGACGATATGTCGAGTCTCTCTCCGCATACGCCCGCCAATTTCTCGAACGAATGGACAAACCCGATGTCGACGAGGTACGCGGCATCGCTCCGGCGATTGCCATTCGCCAAAAAAACTCTACCCGGAATCCTCGTTCAACTGTGGGCACGCAAACCGAAATTTACGACTACTTGCGTCTGCTCTTCGCCAGAGTCGGTGAAACTTTCTGCCGAGAATGTGGACGGCGGGTCTACCGAGACTCTCCAGAATCAATCGCGGATGATGTGCTGAACGATCTAACTGAAAGCACCCGCTTCTACGTTCTATTTCCTGCGCTTACCGGGCAGTCGAGTGAGCAATCAGAAAAGGGTAAGGGCAAGTCTTCGCGTCGGGTAAGTCAATCAGCTCAGCGAAATCTTGTAGTCGCTCACTTAATGAGTTTGATGCAGCGGGGCTTCACCCGACTTTACTACGAAGGCAGGGTGATTGAGCTCAATTCTCCGGACGACTACGCTGGAACTGATTTTGACAATGTTTTTGTTCTGGTTGACCGTCTCACAGCCAGGGCTGACATTCGGCAGCGACTCGTTGACTCACTGGAGATCTGCTTCCAGGAGGGACATGGCACCGCTCTGATTGAAACTGCCGAGGCTAAGCCACAACGGTTTCATTTCTCTGAAAGATTTGAATGCAAGTATGACCATACGGTTTATGCCAATCCTGAGCCTCGGCTGTTTAGTTTCAACAACCCGTATGGCGCTTGCCCAACCTGTCAGGGTTTCGGAAACACAATCGGCCTCGATCTTGATCTGGTAATTCCTAATCCCGGCTTGTCACTCAAAGAAGGCGCTATCGAACCTTGGACTAAACCACAACATGAGTGGGCCATGAACGAGCTGAAGCAGTTTTGCCGGTCGGAAAAAATCTCGATGACCACGCCCTTCATTCAACTGCCCCGAGACGAGCAGCAGGCAATCATTGAGGGACAAGGGGATTGGGCAGGTGTACGCGGTTTTTTCGAATGGATGGAAACCAAAAAGTACAAACTGCATGTACGAGTGTTTCTGTCGAAGTATCGCGGCTATACATTATGCCCGGATTGCGGCGGCGGCCGGCTCCGCCAGGAAGCTCGCGATGTAAAAATTGGCAATAAGACTTTGCCGCAGGTTTGTTCTTTATCAATTAAGGATGCCGACGCCTTTTTCGGCCAACTCGAACTTTCCGCCGAACAGACAGCAATAGCAGAGCGAATTCTTTTTGAGGTCCAACGACGCCTCAAGTTTTTGGTTGAGGTGGGTCTTGACTACCTGACCCTGGATCGTTTGGCCTCAACTCTTTCAGGTGGGGAAGCGCAACGAATTCAGCTCGCGACAAATCTGGGGTCCTCGCTGGTGGGCGCTCTATACGTTCTCGACGAACCTTCAATCGGATTACATCCCCGCGATAACGATCGTCTTATTCACCTGCTCCAAAATCTTCGCGACATCGGAAACACGGTGCTGGTTGTCGAACACGATGCCGAAATGATGCGCGCCGCTGATCACATTTTAGACATTGGTCCGTCGGCCGGCGAACTCGGTGGTCGCGTAATGTATGAAGGGGACTTTCCTGGTTTGATGCTGGACGAAACCTCATTAACCGCTCGATACCTGCGCGGTGATGCTGAAATTAAGGAACCGAAACAACGTCGCTCGGTGCATAAACGACAGCTATCAATTCAGGGGGCATCCGAGCACAACTTGAAATCGATCAACGTTGATCTCCCGCTGGATATGCTTGTTTGTATTACGGGAGTCAGCGGTTCGGGTAAATCGACTTTGATTCACGACTGCATTTACGCAGGTCTGAAAAAACAACGTGGAGAATGGCAGGGGCATGTAGGTGCATTTCAAAAATTGGATGGCTTGCAGTTGGTTGACGATGTAATTCTGGTTGACCAGTCGCCTATCGGTCGCACGCCTCGTTCAAATCCGGTTACCTACATAAAAGTTTACGATGCGATTCGCGAGGTCTTCTCAGGAACGCGTGAAGCTCAAGCTCGGGGTTTTGATCCGTCTCATTTCTCGTTCAACCTTCCTGGTGGCCGTTGTGAAGTTTGCCAGGGGGACGGAACCGTGACCGTCGAAATGCAGTTCCTCGCTGACGTCGAACTTGTTTGCGAAGAATGTAAAGGAACACGATTCAAACAACAGATTCTCGACATCCGTTATCGCGGCAAAAATGTTCACGAAGTGTTGAGCATGACGGTTCGGGAGGCAATCAGTTTCTTCCGTGAGGTTCCTAAGATAACCAATCGGCTTAAAGTCCTTGATGATGTGGGCCTTGGCTATTTGCGACTGGGCCAATCGGCAACCACGCTTTCAGGCGGTGAAGCACAACGAATAAAGCTTGCTGCGCATTTACTAAAACGCACCGGCGCCAAGACGCTCTATATTTTTGACGAACCGACAACCGGGTTGCACTTCGACGACATCAACAAACTCCTGGCTGCATTTCGTGCCTTGATTGATGCAGGGGGATCACTACTCGTCATCGAACACAATCTTGACGTTATCAAGACCGCAGATTATGTAATCGACCTCGGTGCCGAAGGTGGAGACGCAGGCGGTTATGTAGTAGGAACCGGGACACCCGAAGAGATCATGAATCTAAAGGGTTCATATACCGGAGCATTCTTAAAAGACTACCTGGCAAAATCGAACGGGCATTCGAAACGAAACGGCAATGGCCGTTGATTTCTCTGTGTCTAGGTGCCTCGGGGCAGTAGCCCGACTGTAAAGGAGGGCTTATCTCGCGCCTAAGTGAGCCCTCCTTAACAGTCGGGCTACTGCCCCGAAGCACAGAGAGATAGAGTTTTAAAAGAGATGGAATCCGAACCTACACCGCTCAACCCTTCCAAAAAACCTATTCCGTTTCGACGACGCCTCATTTACGTCACGCTGATTTACGTCTTCTTTCTCGGCTTGTTGGCCCTGGTCGAAGTAATCACCCGGGTCGCAATGACTCCCGTCTCAAGCCTGCAGCTATTTGTTGCCACTCCACAACAGCGACTCCAGGTTTCAGACCCAAAGCAAGCTGGTATTTTTGAAGGCGACCCACTTTTGCTCTGGCGCTTGAAACCAAATCTCAATCATGCTGTTTGGGATTTCACCGTCCTCTCGACTAATGCACAACACTTTCGTGCGGATTACCCAATCAAGGAAAAGCCATCCGGCACATATCGAATAATCTGCCTGGGAGACTCTGTAACCTTTGGATACCGCGTGCCAGTTGTATGGCCCGATAAGCCAACTGAATACGACCCGGGATGGCTTCCCTATCAAATGTTGATTGAGAATCAACTGCGAGCTGCTAATCCGGATCGGCAGATCGAGGTATTTCCAATGGCAGTTCCAGGTTATACCTCACATCAAGGTCTAGCATGGTTGCGTCGCGACATCGATCGACTGCAACCAGACATGGTCATA
>JBKPQV010000533.1:0-6261 GCA_046734235.1 Acidobacteriota bacterium | reverse complement strand
GCAAAAGCTTCGTTAACGTCAAAATGTGAGGCATCCATCATTGTTACTTTGGACCAGGCGGTTAGTGCTGGAGGAGTGACATTTGTCCACGTTTTGCCGTCGTCGTTGGTTAGATGGATATAGCCGTCATCAGTGCCGATCCAGATCATTGGCGCGCGTAGGGGTGAAGGCGCGATTGTGTAAATGACCCCCAGTCTTCGGGCTGGAGGTGTATTTGGTGGAACGTCATTGGCGGCCGCTTCATTCATGTTAGCTGGCGAGCCTGGCTCTTCTCGTGTCAGGTCCTGGCTTATCTGAGTCCAGCTCTCTCCACCATTTATGGTTTTGTATAGATACTGGTTTGCGAAATAGAGGGCATGAGGATCTGCCGCTGAAAAGACTAGCGGTTGAGTCCAGGCATGACGGTATGGACCCCCGTCTCTTTCCGGCGAAACGTTTTGCGTAACGCCGGTTACGACGTTACAACGTGTTACTGTGCCCCCGAAAAGAATTTCCGGGTGCAGCGGATCGGGAGCTGTATAGCCGGCCTCACCACCGGCACAAAGCCCCGTCCAGTCGTGATTTGAAATTTCCGAATGACTGCTACGAGAAGGGACACCAACTGCGCCACTGTCCTGTTGGGCGCCGGTGGCCCAGTAAGGAAAACGGTAGTCAGTCGCAACGTGGTATAGCTGTGCTGTTGATTGGTTGTACCAGGAACTCCAGGTTTGCGCTCCATCTTCAGTGACCACACAACCTTGATCACTTGCCACAATCATTCGGTTGGGATCGTCGGGATTGATCCAGAGTTGGTGATAATCGTCGCCGCCAGGTGCGCCTTTGATCGCGGTCCAACTTTTTCCACCATCTGCTGATTTGTATATCGACGTATTCTGGACAAAAACTGTATTAGCGTCCTTTGGGTCCGCGGAGACTTTGTTGAAGTACCAGCCCCTTCCCCAAAGACGATTATCTGCCGACATCTTGGTCCAGGTAGCGCCGGCATCATTGGAGGAAAAAAGACCGCCTTCTTTAGCATCTACGATCGCGTAGATTCGATTACGGTTGGTTTGTGATACAGATAATCCGATGCGACCAACGCCTTCAGTCGGCAACCCGGTGGTCAATTGGGTCCATGTATTCCCGCCGTCGCTCGATTTGAAGATACCGGCTCCGGGTCCATTTGCAGGAGCATAAATAAACCACGGTGGACGCCGCACGTTCCACATACTTGCATAGATGATCTGCGAGTTAATTGGATCGAAGGCCAGATCAATTGCTCCCAAGTCATCGTTCTTGTACAAAACTTTTTGCCAGGTTGCTCCGCCATCTTTCGTTCGGTACACGCCTCGATCAGGGTGTGGACCATAAACATGGCCGAGCACCGCTACAAAAACCACATCAGGGTTTTTTGGATCGACCAGCACGCGACTGATTTGTCGAGTCTTTTCCAGTCCCAGGTGTTTCCAGGTTTTACCCGCGTCAGTTGACTTGTACATTCCGTTGCCAAACGAAATCGAATCACGCAAATCAGCTTCGCCGGTACCAACGTAAACAACATTAGGGTTGGATGGAGCTACACCTATGCCGCCGATTGACCCCACGCTCTCCGAGTCAAAGATCGGGTTCCACGTACGACCAGAATTGATCGACTTCCACACCCCACCGCCGACCGAACCAAAGTAGTAAACGCTTGGCTGGCCTATAACTCCCGAAACCGCATTTACGCGGCCGGCCCGGAAAGGCCCAATGTTTCGCCACCTTAACTCTGAGTAAAGATTGGCCGGGTACTTTTCCTGTGCGGAAGTAATTGCAAAGTATTGAACGAGGGAATAACCGGTAATGATGAACAGAAAAAGACCAAATATGCGCAAACTTGTGCGGCACCATCCAGGCATCTTGGGACTCCTAAAATATTGGTCTGAATTCGCCGATGTGGCGGTGAGCATCATACAACGGCTTAATGGGAGTTGCAGCCATGCGATAGTTGGGGGTTAAATAGTCAGCAATCAAATGAGACAAGATTGAGATAACCGTGGCGGGCTCAAATGCCTTCCTGACCCGCCGCTATCTCGAATCGAAATTCGATGGTAGGGTCAACACTCGGCAATTACAAAATCCTCGAGAAGCTCGGTGAGGGCGGTCAGGGAACGGTCTATAGAGCCATCGACTCAAAACTCGGCCGGACTGTTGTCATCAAAGTTTTGCCAGCCGAACTCACAGCAAAAGAAGCCAACCTGAAACGCTTTGAGCGTGAGGCACGGCTAGCTTCAGCGCTCGATCACCCGAATATTTGCACTATCTTCGACCTCAATGAAATTCACGGCATCAATTTCATCGTCATGCAATACATCGAGGGTCGGAACGTTCGGCAACTTGTTAACGGACGCCCTTTATCACTTGAAAGTGCACTCTCAATTGCTCTGCAAACTGCTGATGCACTTACTGCGGCACATGCTCGGGGCATAATTCACCGCGACATCAAAGCGGGCAACGTTATGGTGACGCCGAGCGGTCAAGTAAAAGTTCTCGACTTTGGTCTGGCCAAGCTTCTTGATGAAGACGCAGCGCGCACTTCGGGAATTCATCATACCGAACTCACCGAGGTCGGCATTCCATATGGAACGGCGACTTATGCAGCACCCGAACAAGCACGGGGAGATCGAGTTGACGCGCGCGCAGACATTTTTTCCACCGGAGTACTGCTGTACGAAATGTTGTCGGGCAGCTGGCCATTCAAAGGAAAGACTGCAGTTGATGTTCGACATGCCGTCCTGCACGAGGAGCCGGCACCCCTTTCAAAAGTTCGACCCGGTCGCGTGCCTCCTCGTTTACAACAGATTCTTGATAAGGCGTTAGCGAAAGATCCGCGCAATCGTTACCAGAAGATTTCGCAGTTTGCCGAAGAGATACGTTCAGTGATTCGAGAACTGGGCACTGAATCGATGCGTGGTTTTGACGATAGTCTTTCTCCAGTTGCACCTAAGCATCTCACTAGTGGCAGCACGGTTGCTCGAGCTTTACGTTGGCTGAAAGGGAAAGCTGCTGAAACCTCTGGCGGCTCAACGCCACGTCGAACGAGTGGATCTGAAACCGACGAATCTCCACTTACAAGCTTGGCCGAAGGTGAACGAAAGAGTGTTGCGATCCTTCCTTTCAAAAACGTAGGCAACGACAAAGAGACGGACTTCTATCAATTCTCACTTGCTGATGCGGTAATAACTGAGCTTGCGCGAGTGCGTTCATTGGTCGTCCGGCCCTCGTCGGTGATCGTCAAGTATCAAAACAGACAGGTCGATCCGGCTGAAGCTGGTCAGGAATTGAGTGTTGACGCCATTCTGACCGCAACATTCCTGCGTGCTGGAGATCGATTAAGGGTTACTGCCCAACTACTCGATGTGCGAACAAGTGAGATCCTTTGGAGTGAACGAATCGACGCTGACGCGAGCGACATTATGAACGTTCAGGACACGATAGTGAAGCGTATCGTCGAAGGACTACGGCTCGAACTTAGTCCTGACGAAAAAGTCGAACTCGCGAAGGGGGCAACTACGAACGCGGCGGCCTCAGAAGAATACCTGCGTGGTCGCGACTGCCTGGCCAATTTCATCTATCACACTCTTGAACGAGAACAACTCGATTCGTCGATTGAACATTTTCGTCGTGCTGTAGAGATTGATCCAAAGTTTGCATTGGCGTATTCCGCGCTGGGTAGCTGTTACGTGAATCGCGTGCTGAAGGGATTAGGTCAGGCCGGCGATCATGAGAAAGCCAAAATCGCTTTCAAGAAAGCCTTAACCCTCGATCCGCGGTTACTTGAAGCACGAATGCAAATGGTCATCATCTACTTAACTGGTGGCCACAAGCAGAAAGCCCGGGCGGAAGTGGAAATGTTGCGTGAAGAATATCCGAACGATCCGGGTGTTCAGTTCGTTCGTGGCATCGTCGCACGACTTGACGGTGAGTACGATCGAGCCTTGCGTTCGTTTGATCGAATGGCGCGATTGAATCCGAGTGACCGCGTCCTGGCGAGCTATAATCGCGGCCGGATCTTTATGTACCAGGGCCGATACGAAGACGCACTGAACGAACTCGATCAGGGGGCCGAAATCGAGCCCGAGCATCCGATGATTAAGGTATTTCGGGCGCGCGTGCTTTACTACAGGGGCGAAATCGATGCGGCAACCCGGATTCTCCAAACGGTTTTACAACGGCACCCGCAGATGGATGGGATGCGTCCAATCCTGGCGATTTGTCTCAGTGCTCAAGGTCAACACACAAAAGCAAATGAGCAACTGACTCATAAAGTCAGACAAGTTGCCGAAGCGGACTACGATATCTCTTACTGGCTTGCGTCTGCCTATTTATTACAAGGGCGACAAGTGGAAGCACTTCGCTGGCTCGAGACGGCCATTGGTCTTGGTAACGAAAATGTTCCCTGGTTCGAATCTGATCCGAACTGGACTGATATGCATCAGGATCCTCGCTTCGTCGAACTTATGAACAAGATCAAGAATCACCGCGAACATCCCGGGGACCACTCTGAATGAAAACTTTCGTTGTGGGGGACATTCACGGTCGCTGCGCTCAACTCCTCAACCTGCTCGAAATGTTGCCGCGCGATCCGGCTACAGACACGCTGATCTTTCTTGGTGACTTGATCGATCGCGGGGCGGATGCTCCGGGCTGCGTGGATCACATACGCAAGATGTGTAGTGAAAACCCTGAGCGAGTGATTTGCTTACGTGGGAATCACGAACAGATGTTAATGGATTTCCTCGATGGTATAAGCAACATCTGGCTTACACCCGTGACCGGTGGCGAACGAACATTTGAACAATACACAGGTCGAGCGGTGCGGGTAGATAGCGAGAAGGACTTAGAGGATTTGCGGCGCGCGTTCGAGGACTCACTGCCCTCGGAGCATCTCGAATTCATACAAGGCACGCGCTTCTATCACGAGGATGAATACGCACTGTATGTCCATGCGGGACTGGATGAAGGAAAGCATCCGAGCGAGAGTTCACAGATGGCATTGCTCTGGATGCGCGACATGGATTTTTACAAGAACTATCGTGGCAAGCCATGCGTTTTTGGTCACACGCCCACACCGCTCTTACCACTGCGTGGACGTTTAGGCCGTCACGGCATTTACATTTCCCACAGCGCCATCGGTCTTGATACAGGTTACAACAACGCATCGCCGTTGAGTTGTTTGTCACTGCCGGATTTTAGTTTGTATCAGACGTTTGTCGATGGTAGGGAAGAGATGTATCAGATCACGTCGTTTATTCCTGAGCCCTTGAAAGCCATGCAGAGGAAAGCCGGAATAATATAAAAGCAGGGATAATATTAAGGTCAGGCGATTTCACGCTGAAGGCGTGAAAGTTAATAGCCGGGGGCGAGTCTGCGAAGCCCCCGGAAAAGGACGCACAAGTTTATTGGACCCTGAAAGGGTCGAACAGCCTCACCAACCATCTCAATCGAACCGGATGAGAATCGATTTTCACACTGAAAGTGTGAAAGTTAATAGCCCGGGGGCGAGTCTGCGAAGCCCCCGGAAAAGAAACCCGAACACGGATGGGACCCTGAAAGGGTCGAACAACCTCACGGACGATTAACGCAACTTGCACGCGAATTCGGCATAGACGTATCTTTTAGGTGAAGCATAATTGCCGAGGCTAACCTCGGAAATCTCACAACTCGTCCGACCTCCAAAAGGTCGAACCTCACGAAAGGAAACAAAATGTCTCAAACTCTCACAAGCCTCATGGTTCAGCTTGTCTTTTCTACAAAGAATCGTGAACAGATAATCACACCCGAAGTGGAACCCGACCTCTTCGCCTACATTGGAGGAATTCTGCGCAACCATCAGTCAGTCTTACTTGACGCAGGGGGAACATCCGATCATGTGCACTTGGTCGTATCACAGTCGAAGAACATTGCATTAAGCCGTTTGTTAAAAGAAATAAAGGCCGCCAGTTCTTTGTGGATTAAGTCTCAAGGCCGATGGTTTCGCAACTTCCATTGGCAGGATGGTTACGGAGCGTTCTCGTTTGGCAAGCGAGACTTACCAGCCGTGAAACAATATGTCGCAAACCAGAAAGAGCACCATCGGAAGTGGAGTTTTAAGGATGAACTTATCTTTATGCTGGAGGAAAACGGGGTCGAGTATGACGAGCGATATTTATGGGACTAGGTAATAGCTTTGTTCGACCCTTTCAGCCCCCAACGCGGGCCGCCCACGTTATCAAATAAAAGGAACAAGACGCGATCTAGCCG
>JBKPQV010000532.1:0-5999 GCA_046734235.1 Acidobacteriota bacterium | reverse complement strand
AGAGCTCGACAACTTTATCGGAGAGTGGACAGCAGAGCGACATCCAGATCCTTCGGTATGCGACAAAGCTAGAAAAGCGCTGTCTCAGGAGTTTGACAAGCAGAAGCTAGCTTTGAAGTTCCAAAGTGCATTCGCCTAAATAGAAGGCAATCGATGAAGTGTCGATTTTGTAGTCACGAGACCGATCCGTTCCTAAGTGTCTCGACAAGAGAGCTTGACGAACCTTTCCTCGATTCGACACTGCGCAGTAGATTGCCGACTCTGCTCCTTCAGCGTTGCCCTGTTTGCAAGTCACTTTGGGCCAACGATTCGCGAGCTGATGCAAAGCTACTGATCGAAGCCTATCACCGCGTTGATGGACATTACTTCGAGCCGCAAACCTCAGCGAAGTACACCAGCTTTTATCTGTGGCTAGAGCAACTGGCGTCACCGCATGTAGCAGGCCCCAAGGTTCTGGACCTCGGTTGTGGAGACGGCGCTTTTCTAACGGCAATTTCAGACCGGTGGGTTAAGCGAGGGCTTGAGCCCAGCAAATCAGGTGTTGACCTTGCGCGACAAAAGAATCTGGATGTCTCATGCGGGACGCTCGCGAATCTACCTAACGAGTATGAGATCGATTTGCTGGTCATCCTTGACGTAATCGAACACATTGTTGACCCACATGAATTTGTTAAGCAAATCAAAGCGAACCTGAAGCCGGGAGCCCTCGTCCTCGTATTGACCGGTGATGCGAACTCCACGCCGGCACGAATTGCCGGACCGCAATGGTCCTACTTGAGGTGGTGCGGTCACGTTTCAGTTTTTTCAAACCACAGTTTGCAACGACTGTTCGTTGAACATGGCTTTGAAATTGTTAGTTGGAAGCGATGCGAGCATCCGTCAACCCCTGGTTTTGTGGCGTGGTGGCGTGTGTATTTGCTGGAGCCCGCCCGCCGAATACTAAGGCGACAGAAGTCGTGGTATCCGTTTTGGCGTGACCATCAAGTCGTCATTGCGAGACTGAAGTAGTGAGTAATCAACCGCAAACGGAAACTCGAAATTGGGTGTTTCTCGGGGACAGTCTTACAGAAGGAATTGGTTCTCAACGCCATAGTCATGTCACCGAACTGGTTTCACAGCTTCGGGACGCAAGATCAAATGGCCATGGTCCGACGGAAGTGCACTTGATGCGCATGCGACGGGTTGATCCAGGCGGCTTCGATCGATTTATCAACTTCAATATGGCAGGGTTTCTGGATCCGGACACTAAGCCCTCCTCTTCCGCGCTATGGATTTGGAATCTCGCCTGTGAAGGACAAACGATCGACACAGATGATTTTTGGCTTCCGTTTCTGAGGAATCTTCGCCCCGAACTAATTGTGCTGTTTAGAGGAAGTCTCGAAAGCATCATTCGACCGGCAATGCTGATAGACAATTCCTGGCCCTGGTGGGTTCCGAATAGTTGGCGAGGCTACGCTGTAATGGACCCGCGCTGCTACTTCAGTTCTACCTGGTGGCGACGAGCAAAACAAGAGACCATCGATCGGGTAAAGCAGACGACGCGGAGAAAATTGCTTTCGGAGCGGCCTGGACTCCCGCTCATGGATCCTTCTGTTTTGATTGCTCATTACGAAAATCTCTTGACCCAGCTTCGACCATTGAGTTCGCAGATTCTCATACTGGGTCTACTACCGCCAGACTCGCGAAGGTTTCCTGGGTCACCTGAAAATTTTGCGCAGGTGAATCGCCAACTTAGTGCACTCGCGTCAAGATTCGAAGTTGAGTTTCTCGACTGGGGTCAACATCTCCTCTCAAATCGCCAGCACGATGAAATTTTTTACCTGGACGGATTTCATCCAAACCCCAATGGTAATCGGATCCTGGCAAGTATTCTCGCGGAATACTTGAGTAGAGACACGAATTGAATGGTTCTCTCTACGATTCCCATTACAGCAATTGTTACCGCGCATGAACGACTAGAGCAGACTCTATCTACGCTCAAGGTTATACGAATGTGCGAGCCCCCTCCTTCCGAAATCGTTGTACATGTGGACGGAAGAAATATTCCGCTGATCAAGTCGATCGAAAATGAGTTTCCAAAGGCTCATGTGATAGTGAGTGAAACGCCGGTTGGACCCGGTGGCGGTCGGAACAAACTGATTCAAGCTGCTACGAATGATCTTGTCGCCAGCTTCGACGATGACTCATATCCTTTAGACATGGATTATTTCGCCAAAGCCTTTCACCTCTTTGAGCATTTTCCGCAGGCTGCGATCATCTGCGCCACTCTCTTTCATCGGGGAGAGACAATAAAGGGTGCCGATCACTCAGCGGCGTGGACGGCCGATTTTTCTGGGGGCGCTGCCATCTATCGTAGGAGTGCGTTCCTTGAAACAGGTGGCTATGTGCCTTTGCCGATTGCCTACGGGATGGAAGAAGCGGACCTTGCTCTTCGACTGCACGCTTTGGGTGGAAAGATACTTCAAACCAAGTGGCTCCGAGTCTTTCACGACACTGACCTGAAGCGACACGGCAATCCTGAGATTACGGCTAGTAGTATTGCAAACCTTGCCTTACTTACGTATCTCCGTTATCCGAGATCACTCTGGTTTGTAGGCGCGCTTCAATGCACTCGAAGAATTATGTGGTTGTTGAAGAATGGACGCTGGCGTGGAGTCTGTTCAGGCCTTTTCATGATTCCGGGTCACCTCAAAGCACATCGAAGTTATCGGCAAAGGCTCTCAAACGATAACGTGAAGTCGTACCTGTCTCTCAGGCGTACTGCAGTGCCGGCGACATTTTGAGTTGAATGGTTAGCGAATCAAACAATCCAGGGGATTGGATCGCATGTCAGATTGGCGCGAGGGAAAACTACGCAGTGCCCCGGGCCATGCATCAACGTGAATGTCTGCAGGAATTGATAACCGACTTGTGGTCGCCGCCTGGTGGGGGCACGCCGGCGTCACGTAAGTTGGGCGACCGTTTCCATCCGGATCTGGCAACCGCCAACGTTCGCAGTGCTAATTTCTCGTTTCTACGACTGGAAGTGTTCGCACGAGCAACTGGATTGCGCGACTGGAATTTAATTACGAAGCGCAATCGTGTGTTTCAGGATTTTGTCGTCGATGAGTGCAACAAATTCAATGGCACTCTTCGTCAACCAAAAGTCTTTGCCTACAGTTATGCCGCGAAGCGAGTACTGAAGTTCGCAAAACAACGATCATGGCAAACTGTTCTTGGTCAAATTGATGCTGGACCAATCGAAGAACGCATCGTTTCGAAGCTAAGTGAAGAGTCCGGTAATCGATTCGGCTGGCAGCCGGCTCCGGCTTCGTACTGGGACGACTGGCAGGAAGAATGTGAGCTTGCAGACAAAGTTATTGTCAATTCGGCGTGGTCCAAAAGTGCCCTTTTAAAAGCCGGCATTGATGAGAAAAAGATTATCGTAATACCGCTGGCGTTCGAACCGCCCACTGAGAGTCTGTCTTTCGTACGTTCTTTTCCCGAGCGCTTCAACTCTGAACGACCCCTCAGGGTTCTTTTCCTTGGTCAGATAAAAGAGCAAAAGGGAATTAGTTCCTTGTTTGAAGCAGTCAATTTGCTCGCAGGAGAACCTATCGAGTTTTGGTTTGTGGGATCTGCAAATACCAATGTTGCGAGTGAGATAGCATCAAACCCGCAAATAAGATTTTTCGGGTTGGTTCCGCGTGCGGAGGTAGGAAATTACTATCGTGACGCGGACGTTTTTGTTTTTCCGACGCACTCGGATGGTTTCGGTCTTACCCAATTAGAGGCACAGGCATGGAAACTACCCGTGGTCGCATCAACCCATTGCGGCGATGTGGTCACAGACGGGAAAAACGGCTTACTCCTCGCGGAAGTTAAGCCTGAGGCCATCGCGACCACTATTAGCCGATTCATTCAAGAGCCCGGTCTGCTGCAACGGTTATCCGCGAATTGCGGCGTTGATCGAAGATTTGATATTCACTCTTTAGCAGAGTCGATCGCGAACATTTTTTAAATGCAGTCAACAACATTCTCATCACAACCATTAGCGAACGACATCTTCCGCACCACGAACTCTACAATGGTGAGCATTTTCGTGGCCGTGATTTCAGTCGCTTTGGGAACAATGGGTGCGATCACTCTTATTCCCAGAAATGTAACGACGGCTGGAGCCCTGTTTCCCTCGGCTCTTTCATTAACGCTTAGCTTACTGGTAGTTCCAGTAACTACGGTGCTAAGAAAACCAAGGATGGTTCTCAGGAGTGAGTTCCTTGTCACAGTTGCGCCAATCTATTGGCTGCTGCTTGATCTACTTCAAGGGGTTTATCCTATGGAGTCGATTCGACCCGAAGAAATAAGCCAGGGTTTTCTGGCTATTGGACTGTTCATTTCGATGGTATGGATCGGTACCATTCGCAAGTCCTGGAGAATTCCGAACTTCATCCTTAATTCCGTTACTCCAGAGTTCTCAGCCAATACTTATTTCATCCTGGTGATTGTTTCTTTTCTGATTGGAATGTTGAACTATGCAATAGCCTGTAACTTCAATATCCCGATGATGTTTTACTACGTGGGCCAGGAACGATGGGCCGCTCCCTGGGGGCGCGGGCAGTTGGGAGGCTGGGACGCGTTCCTGGATCACCTCCAGTACTTTGGATATCTACTGCCGTTGCTCACAGTTGTCGTTAGCCGCTATGTAGGTTGGAGAAACTCTAGAACTATCATCTGTATTTTGTTGTCAGGGATAATGACACTGTTCTTAGCGCAAAGCGGCAGCCGGCGAGTAATTGGCGTCGTAGTTGGCATGGCGCTGGTAATGTGGGTACTAATCCAACCGAAATTGCGAATCAGGCACTTTGTGCTTGGCTTGATTGTTGTGCTTGCGCTGTTGTTGGCACTACAACTGATGCTTGAATATCGAAACGTTGGTCTCGGCGTGTTGGTCGGCCAGAACACCGAAGCTTCATATGCAAGGCGGACAAAACAAACTGTTCTCGAAGAACAATATTTGAGAGTCGACGATAACTTTTATCGCCTTTGTCAGATCATCCAGCTGATTCCCCGTACTTACCCATACGTTTATCACCGCTACATATTCTATGTTCTGGTGAGACCCATACCCAGGGTCTTTTGGCCCAACAAACCGGTCGACCCGGGGTTTGATCTACCAACCGCACTCGGAGTTGAGGGTGTTTCATACTCTACTTCAGTCATCGGTGAACTTTACATGTCGTTGGGGTTTTTGGGGATCGCTATTGGTGGGTGGTTTTATGGCCGGATTGCGGCAATGGCAAATAAGTTACTCACTCAGTGCAATTCTATTGCAGCGCTGGTTGTTTACAGCATAGTGGTGATGGCCTTGTTTTCTGGTCTGCGTTCTATGCTGGATCTCATCCTGGTAAGTTACGTCGTGCTTGCCTGGGTAGCGCTTTCACGTCTGTTTAGGCATGTGCATTCGAATGCCAGTGCTTAAGAGGCACGCAGGAAAAGTACGTTTGAAGATCTTCGTTCTAACCGACATCCCTTCACCTTATCAGGTCGAGATTTTCAACGAAATTGCAAATGACAGTGAGGTAGATCTACATGTGGCCTACTTACGCGATGCCGACCCTGACAGGTTATGGACAGGCAGCAAAATCCAACACGACTTTGTTGTTTTGAATAATGGCGCAGGAAAAGTTAGTTCCGCATGCGACATCTTGAAAAGAGCTGACTTTGCTGTCTTCAATTTCTATCTACATCCTTACGCGCAGAAGCTGATAGACGAACGGGCGAGATCTCGCAAACCCTGGTGCTTTTGGGGAGAACGACCGGGGCTTAAAAAGCCAGAATGGATTGGCCGGCTCGCAAGGTTGTGGAAGCTACGTTGGCTTCACCGGTCTTCTGCGCCTATCTGGGGAATCGGGAAATTCGCGGTCGAGCGATATCAGTTTGAGTTTGGACCACGGCATCGATACTTCAATTTTCCTTACTTCTCACAGTTGGACCGCTTCAAGGTGGGCCGGGAATGCCGT
>JBKPQV010000531.1:0-6989 GCA_046734235.1 Acidobacteriota bacterium | reverse complement strand
GCGCACGCGTCCCCGCGTGCCCGCCGGCTGACACGTATCCTCGTATCAAAGCGATCTTCACAACCTCTTATCCAAGTGAGCTCAATCTAGGGCAAACGGGCACGCGGGGACGCGTGCGCTCCCAGGACCAGTGTCAGGGTTTAGAATAAGCTGGTTACTAAAGGGATGAACGACTGACTACGGACCACCGACTACTGACAACCACGTTACTAAACTTTCTGCGCCAAAATTGCCGTTTTGCTCCAACCCATGACCTGTGGTGGCGGGAAACGGTAATGATGAACGATTCGGAAGTGTTGCTCGGTTTTGGTCATGACCTCGTTTGGTGGGTGACTCTTAAATCGGAAGAGTATTTCGAGGAAGACACCTGCAACTGAAGGATGAATGGGGAAATGAAGCAAATGGCCGCCAGGCGTTATAATCCTCGCGATTTCTGCAAGGCCCTCCGCTAGTGGAACATATTCGAGTGCACCGGCGGTTATCACTAGATCGTGCGTCTCATCAGCAAAGGGCAGTGATAGCAAGTTTCCCTGTGCAAACGTCACGTCCTGTTTACGACCCTCGCTGTAGAAGATCGTCTTTCTGGCTGCCGTAATCGAGGTGGAACTAAGATCCAGTGCGGTAATTGATACTGGGAAGCGAATATTGCGGAGCAATGCCAGGGTTAGCGTTCCAGTGCCACACCCTGCATCCAGGATTTTGGCCCCGCGAGACAACGGCAATGGGTGATTCTCAAAGTACTGATCGAGAGACTTGCCGTAGCCATTCAGCTTAAATGTCAGATCATAAAAGCGGGCTATTCGATCATAGTAAGACCCGGCTTTGGCCTCATTTTTATTAGCAGTAAGCGCGTACTCCATCAGGTCTAAGCCTCACTTATCGGTACCTTCGTCGATCTTTTAGTTGAAACGTTGCCAGAATTGGCGCGCAATTGTAGCGTTCTCAACTTTTTTACTCAACCGAAAAGCTAAATAAACTTCAATTCTGGCCCAATTTTTGTGGCCTCTGCCGCAAGAATCCCTCCCGAGCCCGTTCTGCAAATGTCAGCAGATGGCTTGGGAGGGCACTAAGATGCAAAAAATTAGCCTAGCGTTCGGGCTGTTTGGCTTCGCGCTACCCCTCGTTCTTGCTTTTTCACTGGTTTCGTTGAGCCCTGATAGCTCCAGAGTGATTGCCCAAAACCGCGTTGATCAGACAACAACCGTGTGGCGCCGGCTGCCACAAGACAGATTTGATTTAGAAGTTTTGGTTAATGGACGTCCGTTAGCCGAGTACTACGCTCGCGGACGGACATACATTGAAGCCTTGAAGGGCGCCGAATACGAGCTCAGAGTCAGGAATCCAACATCCGACCGGGTAGCGGTAGCATTATCGGTCGATGGACTTAATACAATCGATGCGCGGCATACTTCTGCCTGGAACTCGAGTAAGTGGGTTATTGAGCCATACCAATCGATAACAATCAGTGGTTGGCAAATGAGTACTGAACGCGCGAGGCGTTTTTACTTTACTGACGAACGCGACTCATATGGGGCCAAACTTGGTCAAACCGCAAACTTTGGAGTCATTGGTGCAGTAATTTTTAGAGAACGGCGTTGGCCAGATTCGGTCAATCCACCCCGTCCCATTACACCTCGTAGATCAGAAGAGAAAGCGAAGAGCTCTTCACAGCCGTCAGCTGACGCGCGTGCTGGAGAATCCGCGCCGAGGAAGAGTACGATCATGCGCGACGACGACTACGCCGCCACAGGTATCGGTCGTTCGGTACGAAATGATGTTCGCTGGGTTGATATGGATCTCGAATCCCAGCCTGCGGCCGAATTCACAATCCGGTATGAATACTACGCAACCTTGTTGCGACTCGGAGTCTTTCCTCGGCCCTACTACGAGCCGGATCCGATTCGACGCAGAGAGGACTCGCGTGGATTTAGCCCAGAGCCGAAATGATTTAGTGGAGAACTTGTTACCGGCGGTTTAGGTCTTCTGTGTAAAGCTGTCGATAGACGCGATAGTTTGCCATCACCTTTTGCACGTATGCCTTTGTTTCGTCAAAGCCAATCTCCGAAGTGAAGACGCCGGGGTCTTTGTGTTTGGCGCGTTTGAGCCAGCGCGCGACATTATCTTCGCCGCCGTTATACGACGCTGCTATTGGTTCGAGTAGCTCAGGAAACATCTTTGTCAGCGTTTCCAGGTACTCAGCACCCAGAACGATTGAAGTGTCTGGTTGATAGAGTTGACTCTCACGCAAGTTCGACACTCCCGCACCTGCCGCATATTTCTGAGCTGCATCCATTGTGAGTTGAAGCAGACCGCGTGCGCCGGCAGGTGACTTTGCATACGGTTTGAAGACACTTTCCTGTCTAATCAAAGCCAGAATGAATCTCGGATCGAGTCTGCGTTCTCGAGCGGCTCTAACAATCGACTGCCTGTAAGGTGCTGGATAAAGGGCTGCGACTGATGTGATTGAATCGTTTACCCGATCCTCGCGGCTGCGAACTAAAGTTGCTCTTGATTTGTCGACGAGATCATCAAGTCGTTGGGTAGCTAGCCAACCGTAATACGATTCAACGCCATCGGGCACCACCAGGTAAGCATTAACTGCTTCCGACTTTCGGCCCCCTTTTTCCAGAGCGAAGGCTCTCAAATAAGCGACTTCCGAGGGTGTTGTTAGCACCGCTTTCGAATACGAACGATTTGCGAGCTCGGTTGCTGTGGCAACAGCTTCGTTCCAGTTTCCTTCGGCAATGTGCAAGCGAAGCTGAGCAAAAATAGCGTTTGTTTCGACAGGACCACCAGCGAATCGCTTTCGTGTTCGACTAACCCACTGTAGTGCTTCGGCCGGTTTGTTTGCTTCCCTGAGAGTGTCAATGACATTCAGATAGGCGGTATCGATTCGTTCTCCATTTGGATAACGGTCACAATACTCAGCATAACGTGCGGCTGATTCTGTGAATCGACCCATTCGGAGCAGGGAAGCCGCACTGTAGTTAAGACCCTCGCGGCCTTCCTTCGTCGATGGATAGTCACGATCTAACTTGTTAAAGATCGGATATCCCAGTTCGTAATCTTTTGCGAGAAAATACGAGCGTCCGATGCCTAACAATGCTTCGGCGACTCTGGAGTCTTCCGGGTAGTAGTTAATAAGCGCTTGCCAATGTGCTCGAGCTTCGGCAAAAGCGCGGTTTGTCAGGTAGATCCCGGCGCGTCGCATGTGTTCAGCCGGCGTGAGCTTCGCTATAACTCCCTGCGAATCACGCGAGGTGGCGTCACTTCGTCGAATTGTCGCTAATGCCGCCTCGCTCGGTGACTGGTGTACTGAAGGGGCGACTATTTTCGATGACGACTTTTCTGTCGCAATGATTGAAAAAGCGCTAATGAACGAAAATAGGAGGGTGTTTCCGAGCCTGTACTTCAAATTCATAACTCTGCTGTGACCGTCATTTTTTCTGCGTCAATGATTTCAAACGTTGATTGGATTCTTACGGTCGGGCGGAGTGTTGCAGCGACGCTGCAGTATTTTGTTTCCGATAGCTCAATCGCCTGTTCAACAGCTTTCGGCGAGATGTTGATTCCGGTGACTATATGATGAACCGTCATCGATGTGTAACTTCGCGGATACTCATCGCGACGTTCTCCAGAGACTTCCACTACATATTCCTTAACGTGTTGTCTCTTTTTCTTTAGGATGCTGATCACATCCACGGCCGTGCAAGAGCCCAACGCGACGAGTAACAGTTCGACCGGTGATGGAGCAATTGAGCGGCTGCTGTCAGCATCGAGTGCAATCGAATGGCCGGAGGGAGATGTGCCAACAAATAACTCCTCACCAGCAACCCTGATTACAGCTTTGCTTGCCTTAACAGTCATCTCTAATTAGGCAAGAGAATAACACAAGGATGATTCATAGGACCTATTTGACCTATAGGACCTATTACTTCCGCCAAACAAACGATCAATAATCAACAATCAATAATCAGCAATCCATCTATGTTATGATACGAGCCGTTTACTTAACGCCTCATTCTCACATTTGAATTGACCTTAAAGGTGCAGTCTCGATTTATGTCGTGGCCCAGAAGACGCCCTTGGTGAGTATCGTGGGAGGACCATCATGGCTGAGATCCTGATTGTGGATGATGACGACATTATTCGAGAGACCCTCGACGAACTGCTTTCAACCCAGCACACTTGCCAAACGGCAGAGACTGCCGAGATCGCATTGAGCAAACTTGCGAACACACGTTTCGATGTGTTGCTCACAGACATTACTATGCCTGGTCTCAGCGGTGAAGAGTTGCTTGGGCGAGTGTTGCGCGATTATCCACAAACACCAGTCATTATTATTTCCGGCCTTGGAGATCAGGAACTCGCCGAAGGGCTATTGAGATTAGGAGCATTCGATTACTTGCTGAAACCGTTTCGACTTGAAGCAGTAGAGAACAGTGTGGAGCGTGCGCTGAATCAACGCGCACAGGGTTCAGCGAATACTTAGTTAAGCTGCTGCCACTGAAAGCGGTCGTGCCTGTTTTAGCCTATTACTATTCAGTGTAACTTCTTTTACTAGTTCGACAATTCGATCAGCGGTGAATGGCTTGGCCAACACCCAATCGACACCGGCAGCCTGTTGCTCATTTGAGCCAACTGCCTCACCCCAGCCAGTGATCACGGCAATCGGAATGATCTGATTCTGTTCACGGATTGCCTGTGCAAGTTCCCAACCGCTCATGCCGGGCATGCCAAGGTCTGTAAAGACGCAGTCGTACTGTGCAGCTGCGAATGACTTCAGGGCTTCGATGCCTGAAGCTGCTACATCAACCTCGCAACCTTCAGTTTCGAGAATTTCTTGAAGTAGTTCCCTTACGAAGTCCTCATCATCAACCACAAGGATTCGCGGCTTTGTAGCTTCACCACGTTGCTCAACGGTAGTTTGTTGAGGAGAGATTCCCGCATTCAACTTAGGACTTTGAATCTTGGCGACGCTAGCTACTGGCAAGGTAATCCTAAATTGGGATCCTTTGCCATACTGCGATTCAACCTCAATATTGCCACCATGGCGCCGGATGATACCGAAGCTCACAGCGAGTCCGAGACCGAGTCCGGCTTTTCCTTTAGTTGTGAAGAATGGGTCGAAGACGCGTGATCTAACTTCAGGGTACATGCCTACCCCGGTATCAGCGATCGTGATCACGACGTTTTCGTCGACGATGTCGGTTCCGAGCGTCAGGGTACCGCCTTCGGGCATCGCATCGATCGCATTAAAGACCATATTGACCAGGACTTCACGAAGTTCGGAGTCGTCGCCCATAACCATCGCGTTGGATTGAATCTGTAAATCGAGGGCAATATGTACATTGGCTGCTTCGGCACACGTTTTCCAACGAGGGCGAGTGATCTCACTAGCATCAGTAAGGATTTGATCTACTGAAACCAATTCGAAATCGTGGTCGCGTCGTTGGCGTGCAAAATCCTGAATCCGCTTAACTGTCTTGGCGCCATCTTCGGCAGCTTTGATGATGATGTCGAGTCCTCGCTTTATCTTTTCCGGGTCAGACGTGCGCTGCAGCAGTTGTGCCCGTCCGAGTATGCCCGCGAGAGTGTTGTTGAAGTCGTGAGCGACGCCGGAGGCTAGTTCACCGAGTGCTGAAAGTTTTTCGACTTGAGTGAACTGTTCGCGAATCCGTTCTTGTTCGGCGATGTAATGCGAAAGTTCTTTTACATGCTTTTCAGCCTGATCTGCTTGCGCCGTGGAAGTCTCGATATTCTTCAGGTAAGTTCTGTAGGTAAGAAAAACGATACCGATGATTGGCAACGTCATCAGGAAAGCAGCAAAACCGATCAGGTGAACGACGCCGGCGATGGTACCCGCGGCAAGAGCTCCGGCAAAGTAAGTTATTGAAGTCCAGAGGTAATGCTTGCGCCATGTTAGCCAAATTGGTTCGTTGGTTTTCAAAGCAGTGGCGATCGCCACGATTCCGGAGTTGCACGCGTAGTGGATCAAAGCCATCGTGCAAAGTGCCACCATAAACCTGGTGGTGAATGGTTGAAGTGGCAACGCGACAAAATTTCCGAAAGCAATTCGCAGGACGGAGCTGGTTACAAAGAGGGAGACTGCGGCACAACCCCAATTGAATATGACGGTTTGTAGTCGGCGACTAAACTGTAGTGATGAAAAGAATGCTTCAGTCGCAGCAACGATAATCGCGGCTGGTCCACCGTAGAGAAGTAGAATCAAGAAGACAAAGGTATCCGAAACTGAGACTTGTGAACTCAGTTTCGGAATCGGTACTACAATCCGAGAGGTCAATAGCGCCGTTCCACACAGGATTATGAACCGCAGATTGAGTTGCGAAAGGTTCAGGTTAGCGATGGCCAAGGTTAAGGCCACGGCACCTGTTGCGGTTACCAGTCTTTGGAATGACGTAAAGAACTGATTCTCGATGTTTCCTGCATTAGACATCGCTTCAGTCTGGCTCAAGGTGAGGGTCCTTTGCCTTTTACCAAGACAGATCGGGGGCTGATGAGATTGCTGCTAACTAATTAGCCAGCGACTCCTTTGGGGATAGGAAGAACGTTTCATAGGTTGCGCGGAACATGAATCCGCACTTGCGATAAAACGTGATCGCGCCGATATTAAGTTCGTTCGCGAGTAGACAGATTGACTTTGCTTTCTTAAGCAAAAGTCGTGTTAATTCGGTCATGCACTTGGTGCCGATACCATCGTTACGTCGATCATCCTTGACCCAGATACCTTCGAGATAAACAACTTCATTCGTCTCGGAAATGACGTCGGCCTTGAAAATCAACGTGTCGCCTTCAAATAGAACCCAGGTGCGTCCCTGCTTGATGCGACGCAAACATCTTTTACGAAAGCCATCCGGATCGACTTTCCTCGGATCTACGCCACTCTCTTCGAGCGCGAGTTGGGCTTGAATTGGCAGGACGAGTTCGAGTTCATCTTCAGTAGCCAGGCGCAATTCAGTTTCCGACTT
>JBKPQV010000530.1:0-3215 GCA_046734235.1 Acidobacteriota bacterium | reverse complement strand
GCGTTAGGTTGTGGCCGATCCACCGATTGCTTCTACCTCGCGACGATCAGACCAGGCATGTTGGACCAGGACGACTGCTTCGAAACATGGTTCGAAATGACTCCCGCCCCCCAAATGTGACTGAACTACTTCGCGCCTGGACTGATGGCGATCGAGAGGCGCAGGACCAACTCTTCCGAGCCGTCTACAACGAATTGCATCGCCAGGCCGCACGCTACCTAAGGCGTGAACAAGCGGGTCTGTCATTGGAGACCACGGACCTGATTCACGAGGCCTACGTGCGTCTGGTTGACGTGCAGCACGTCGAATGGCAGAACCGATTACATTTCTTTGGAATATCTGCGCGTGTGATGCGGCGCATCCTGGTGGACCATGCACGAACTCGTCAGGCCGCCAAACGGGGTGGCAGCGCCATTCGTCTGCCGCTTACGGAGGCGATAGCCGTTCTGCCCGGACAAGATTTGGATTTTGTGGCTCTTGATGAAGCGCTCAACCGACTATCCGAACTAGATCCACAGCAGAGCCAAATAGTGGAGCTGAGATTCTTCAGCGGTCTCAATGTTGAAGAGACAGCCAAGGTATTAGACGTGTCCGAGAGAACTGTCAAACGGGACTGGAACGTAGCTAAAGCCTGGCTGCGGCGAGAACTCAGCCGACGAGGACAGGGAAGAGCGCCCCAAAGTAACGCAAGTGACACCTGAACAGTGGCACCGAGTCAAAGAAATATTCGAGGCAGCGCTGGATCGCGAGCCAGAAGAGCGCTCCGCCTTTCTGGGCCAGGCCTGCGCCGGTGATGACTCGCTACATAACGAGGTCCAGTCCCTACTCAGTTCTTATGAGCAAGAGTCACGATTCATGGAGACCCCGGCTGCGGCAATCGCAGCGCAGTCGCTCGTTAAGGAAGAGAGTGCGTTACTGGTTGGTCAGCAGCTGGGCCATTACCAAATCGTCCGCGAGCTTGGCCGCGGCGGGATGGGGGTGGTCTGTCTGGCCCAAGATACTATCTTAGGCCGTCATGTTGCATTGAAGCTGTTGCCACCTCACTTGACTGGTGATCCAGACCGTCTGCATCGCTTTGAACGAGAAGCGCGCGCCGCCTCAGCACTGAACCATCCGAACATTTTGACCATCCATGAAATCGCGCAGGTAGATGATGTCCATTTCATTGCGACGGAGTTCGTCGATGGATTAACACTGCGCGAACAAATGAGGAGTGGAGAGATAGATCTAAGCAAAGTGGTCGATATCGCAGCGCAGATCGCCTCAGCATTAGCGGCAGCCCATGAAGCAGGAATCGTGCACCGCGACATCAAGCCCGAGAACGTGATGCTCAGACGAGATGGCTACGTTAAGGTGCTCGACTTTGGGTTGGCGAAGCTGACCGAAGTGCCGGCAGTTAATGGGTCCATAGGATCGACCGCAGGGGTAGGAATGAACACAGATACAGGCATAGCGGGCACAGCCGGTTATATGTCGCCAGAGCAAGCGCGAGGAGAGTCTGTAGATCGAAGAACAGACATCTTTAGCCTTGGGGTGGTGATGTACGAGATGGTCACTGGACGAATGCCGTTTGAGGCAAAGACTCATGGCGACGTCATTGCGCCCACGGCTGAGCCGGAACCACCGCCACTTGCCCATTACTCCCCTGAAGCGCCAGCCGAGTTACAACTGGTCGTACACAAGGCACTGCGCAAGAACAGAGAGGAGCGCTATCAAACAATAACCGAGCTGCGCGGAGACTTGAAAAGTGTAGGCTCAGCGCGGACCGCAAAGAGTAGGTTCACCACCCAACACTTAAGTTTGTTGGTCGCCGCTTTGGTACTGATGATCGGTGGGCTCATTTGGTTTTATTCATTACCTCACCCTGCGAAAGCAACGCTGCCGCCGATGAAGTACGTGTCCTTTACCAGTTTCCCGGGATTTGAAGGAAACCCCGCCTTTTCCCCCGACGGCAACCAGATCGCTTTTGATTGGAGCGGCGAGAAAAATGATAACCCTGACATCTATGTGATGCTGATCGGGTCGCAAAAACCTTTGCGGCTCACTACTGATCCGGCGGCGGACTACGAGCCAAAATGGTCGCCCGATGGCCGGCAGATAGCTTTCATGCGCGTGTCTGAGAGCGAGATTGCAATTTACACGGTTCCTGCGCTGGGAGGGCCTGAGCGTAAACTCCTGTCGTTAGGCGCAAAGGCTAATAGAGGCGGCTGGGTTCCCACCCTGGACTGGTCTCCGGATGGCAAATACATCGCGTGCGAGGAAAGGAGGTCAAGCCAGTCGCCTTCCAACATTTTCCTGTTCTCACCGGAAACGGGCGAAAGGCGAGCGCTGACATCGCCGGTGGCACCTCTTCTTGGTGATTCCCTTCCAGCCTTCTCGCCAGACAGTCAAACCGTGGCTTTCGTCAGAACTACTGCCGACGTGTCACAAGATGTCTACCTTGTCCCTATTAGTGGCGGCGAACCGAGGCGTCTTACTTTCGATAACGTACGTCTAAATTCTACGGCATGGAATGCGGATGGACGCGAAATCGTCTTCTCTTCAACTCGCGAAGGCGGCGACTATGGCCTGTGGTGGATTTCGGCTTCCGGCGGCACCCCGGAACGCGCAGCGGTGGGTGGACATCATGTTCTCGGCGCATCTGTTTCTCGTCAGGGGAACCGCCTGGCATACGTACAGTGGTCTGGAGACTTTAATATTTATCGAATTGACGTATCTGATTCGACCCGACCAACTCGTCCACCGATCAAACTCACCTCCTCCACGCGACTAGATCTCAATCCTCAATACTCTCCCGATGGCAAGAGGATCGTGTTTCAATCCGATCGCTCTGGAAGCTATGAGATATGGATGTGCAACAGCGACGGCGCGAATCCCGTCCAGATGACTTCCCTTAATAAAATCGCAGGCACTCCGCGCTGGTCTCCCGACGGGCAACAAATCGCTTTCGATCTTTACCCGGAGGGCAGAGGCGATATTTATGTAATCGGCGCGGGAGGCGGCCTGCCGCGTCCTATCGTCACAGGGGATTCCGAGGACCATATGCCGAGTTGGTCAATAGATGGAAGGTGGATTTACTTCGCCTCCGACCGAACCGGAGAGTGTCAGGTGTGGAAAGTTCCCGCCGAAGGAGGCAAGGCCGTACAGGTGACCAAGCAAGGAGGCTTCGTAGCCTTCGAGTCGCCCGACGGCAGGTACGTTTACTACAGCAAGGA
>JBKPQV010000529.1:0-4958 GCA_046734235.1 Acidobacteriota bacterium | reverse complement strand
GATCAACAGCGCGCACGACGTAGAACTGCGAGTCAAGTGGGACAGCTCCGTTGACAGCCTCAGACTGTGCGGAAAGAATGAAGGCGGGTGCTTCTGTGGAATTAACCTGTGCAGATATCGGCTCGAGCCGCTGTTTATAATCATTCAATTCATGCAAGACTTGCCGCGCCGTCCCGTAACGCCATTCACGATCCTTGCTAAGCATCTTCAGCACAATTCTATTAATCTCTGTTGAAACTTGTGGCGCGAATTGAGTAAGTTGTGTTGGCTCTTTAAGTAAGATCGCAGCCATCACATCGCTAGCCGTGTCGGCTGCAAATGGCCTTTGTCCCGTCACCATCTCATACAGTACGACGCCCAGACTCCAAATGTCCGTGCGCGCATCGACATCCTGCCCTCGGGCCTGTTCGGGGGACATGTACATTAACGAGCCCATCACGAACCCAGGCTCTGTCTTGACTGCCCCCGAAACCCGAAGTAGCGAACCTGAAAGTGCCCCGACCTCATCTGCCATTTTAGCGAGGCCAAAATCCAATACCTTCACGTAGCTGTCCTGACACAGCATTATGTTGTCTGGCTTAATGTCACGATGAACCACGCCCGCCTCATGCGCCGCCGATAAAGCTGAGGCAATCTGGGCGGAAATCTCCACTGCTTCCATTAAAGGAATGCGCCCGAGGCTCAAACGCTGTCGCAGAGTAATGCCGTCAACGAATTCCATCGTGATGAAGTGATCGGGACCGAGGTCGCCAATATCGTAAATGTGCGCCACATTAGGGTGAGCGATCTTCGATGCGGCTCGTGCCTCCTGCCTAAACCGACCCACACGCTCGGCGTTATCCGTCAAGGAAGAAGGTAGGGCTTTGAGCGCCACCTTTCGTCCGAGTCGAGTATCTTGCGCGAGATAGACATCTCCCATCCCACCTTGACCAAGCAACTCCAGAATCTTGTAAGGTCCAACATTTTGCCCGGTCAATATATCTTCTTCAGCCGCGAGCGCTTTCATTCCCAGATCAAAAGCCGAATCTGCCAAAAAGTTTTCGGATTGATCATGTGCAGTAAGTAGCGTTTCGACCTCTCTTTGCAAAGAAAGGTTACCGGCGCAAGCCCGAGCCAGAAATGCCGCTCTTTCTCGATGCTCATGCAGTAGCGCGGAATGATAGATCTCCTCTATCTGTGCCCAGTCTCCAATGGTCATTCTTGCCTCGCCGGTCCAAAAATCCTTAATCAACGTCCAAACGATGGTTCAATATATCTGTTAACGCGACAGTCAGACTAGAAGCCTGTCATCATAAGTTGGCAATTTTGTCGACGGGAAGCTGGTAGGAGTTCCTTTTCACTCGAGATATCTCACGCAAGAGCCTCTAACCGCAGGCGCATGATTTCCGGCCCTTCGCTGAGTCAAAGTCGTTCGTTGCAGTAGGGCGCGTGTCCACGGCGTCTAGTTGTAATGGCTGCTGGTGACTCCTGCGTTAGTCCGAGCAACGATCGGCAGTCTCAAGTGGGAAGGTTCATGCGCCGTAGCATGTCAGCAAAGCGAGGAGCTGAGCGAAGGCTGTCGAGCCGCGGATCAACTTTGAGGAAGACCATCCACAGTGACCTGTCGTCAAAAGCTCTTTCAAGCCACTCGAATGCCTCATCTCTCTCAGCAAGCGCGACATAGATGAGCGCAATGTTAAATGGTGAGATGTAGTTTCGCGCGGTTTGCTTCTTCAACTCGACAAGTATTCTCTTTGCCTTATCTCTCTTCCCCGCTACTGCGTAGGCGTGCCCGAGAAGCGCTACGATTCTCCAATCATTACTGGAGGTTGTGACTGCTCTTTGAAATTCTGAGATCGCTTCCTTGTACATTCCTTTTTGCTCATAAGCTCGCCCCAGGAAAACTTGCGCCGGAAGCAGGTTTGGGTCCATGTCGAGCGTTCTCAGCAGTTGTTCAATTGCCTGATCGTGTTGGCGTGCGTAATGCAACAACTCTGCTGAAACCCAGTTGACGAGAAGTGAGACTGGGTCACGCTCCTGGGCTAGTTTTATCTCTGATGAGGCTTCATCCTGCCGCCCCATGGTCGATAAGAACTTGGCATAATAAGTTCGGGCTGGAGTAAGGTTGGGATCTAATTCAAGCGCTCGCTTGTACATCACCTCAGTGGCGCCCGAATCATACTCAAAGCACCATTTGACGCACGCAAGGGAATTGTGAGCTTCTGCAAGTGCGTCATCTAGTTCGAGAGCCTTGATCGCCGCTGCCTTTCCTTCCGCGAATGCTTCCTTTGGTGGTATCCCGCTGTAGATGGTCTGCAAGTTGTGGCAGTCGGCTAACCCGGCGTAAGCCAGCGCGTAGTTCGGGTCTATGGCTATGGCTTTTCGAAAGTGTTTTATCGCTTTACTAAGTCCGTCATGGGTTCTTTTGTTCCAGTAGAAGCGCCCTTTAAGGTAGAACCCATATGCCTCGGTGTTGTCGGTGTAACGCTTACTCAGCTGCCTTTTCTCCTCGCCAGTCAGTCTTAACGCCAGCGCTTCAGCGACTCTTTCCGAAATTGCGTCCTGAACTGCGAATAAATCTGTGGACTGCTCGTCATACTTATAGGCCCACAACGGTGATCCGTCTTCTACGTTCAGAAACCGCATCGTCACGCGGATTCTCTCGCCGTCCCTCTGAATGCTCGCGTCCAGTACGGCGTCCACCCTCTGCTCTCGGCCGGCGGCAATCGGGTCTTGATCGAGCGCGCTGTACTTACGAATTGCGCTCGTTGGCCTGACGATAATCCGCTTTATGCCGCTCAGTTTGGTTATCAATGTGTCGGCCATCCCAAGCTCAAGCAACTCATCGCGACGGTCGGGTACCAGCGGCTTGAAGGGCAACACTGCGATTGATCTGATTGAGGTTGTTTCAGTTGACTTTTCTGGCTTACTTGTCAATGAGACGACGGGGGCGATCAGACGGTAACCACTTCTGGGAATGGTTTGAATGAACCGAGGGTCTTTGGCGTCATCTCCGAGTGCTTTTCTCAAGTCTGAGATCGTGCGGGTCAAGACGTCGTCACCTACAAAGGTCTCAGCCCACACCACTCGCATCAGCCGCTCTTTGGTCACCACCTGGTCTGTGTGCTCGGCCAGGCAGATCAGCACCTGCATGGCCTTAGGCTCGATGTGGATGGTCCTGTTCGAGTTAGTTATGTCGTTGAGTTGAGGCTCGACGGTCCATTTCCCAATCTGGAAGCTACCTACCAATGTGTTTGCTCCTGTCTGGCAGGGTGCGAAAGTGCGCGAAGCGTACCACCCTACTCGTGTTGGAGCAATCAGCAACATTACAACGTGTTGAGCCTGAGCCTAACGCATTGATGTCATTATTTGTAAGACCGCAACAAACTCATAGACGTAAGAATTTTGCGAACTTGTGTGTTCCCTCTCCAAGGCCGTTTCAGTTGAAGCGTAGGAATTAATGCATTGCGGCTGATAGGCGCTTTTTTGCAATCCCCACCCTGTTGTCCAGCGTTGGCTTTAAGGAAGGATCGAGTTCAAGACACTTCGCGAAGTCCTTGGCTGCTTCCGATTCGCGACCGAGAACCAAAAGCACGATTCCACGGTTCAGGTAGACGTCCGCCCTATTTGGGTCAAAAAGTATGACCTGTTGATAACTTGTGAGTGCCTGATCGAAATGATTCAACGCGAATTGAACGGTGCCGCGATTAAGATAGGCATCGGCAAAGCTGGGCAATAGATTGATCGCGAAATCGAAATCAACGGCTGCCGCGGTAAGATTCCCTTTCGTCAGCCGTAGAACTCCCCGATTGAAGTAGGCATTTGCGAGCTTCGGATCCAATTCGATAGCGCGATTCTGATCTAGAAAGGCCGCATCGACAGCTCCCTTCTCCGCCAATGCAACTCCGCGATTGGTATAAGCGTCAGCATAGCGTGAATCAATCTGAATCGCGCGGTTCCAATCGGTCACGGCCTCGTCGAGCAGACCTTTCGAGAAATGAATGAGGGCCCGATTGTTATAAGCGGGAGCATAACGAGGCCTGAGTTCAATTACCGTGTTGTAATCAACGAGGGCCGCATCAGGATTCCCGCGTGCCTGCAAGAGCCGCGCACGATTGTAATGAGCGGTGGCCGACGTCGGGTTAAAGGTTATGGTGATGTTGTAATCGCGAATCCTCCGGTCAAGATTTTCTGTTGAGCCTTGGGTCTCGCTCTCAACATAGACGGGAGGTGTACTCTTTAAGCGGAGTTGCGCCCTGACTGAAACCGCACAGATAAGCGATAGGCCTGAGGCCAGGACTAAAAGCTTCTGGATTGGGAAAAGCGAACGTACGTATGACCGGGTAGGGGGTGGTGCAGCTTGACGATTCATTTTCGGCTCCTTCTTGAGGCGGCAAAACTTCACAATCAGGGAACCGCTTTTCTTCTGAGGAAGTCATGAGGGCAGGTTGAGGTTTTGTTGAGGAATTCGTGATCTGCGAGAATGCTGGGCTTACTATTTAAACGAACAGTAATTGTGTGAAAGCGACATCTGCAAGACATCAAACTAAAAACGGGTCAACGAAACAAGCAATATGTTTTTGGAGTTAGAGAATTTAATCGAGCGATCGGTAATTCTAACAAGAAAGCGCCGCTCAATTCCGGAGCAATCTTATGGAGTTTCTATGAAGACGCGGAGACGCAAAGGAAGCGCAGAGAAAAACTCAGATTAGGAACACCACTGGATGGAGTTGTACTTTGAAAAGACAAGCACCACTAATTCGGTCTGCTGCTCTACTCGCTGTTCTAGTTTTGAGTTGCACTCACGGTCGCTCTTTGTCGGTAGGAGGCTCGTTTGAGACCCCGCTCTATCGCCGTCCTGTCGTGGGAGCGATTCGGTGGGACGCCTGGATTGGGCCTGCCGCTGGTTACGATGTCGGTGTGCAGGTCGAAAGATCACTTGGCCCTCAGCGGTGGCACTACCGGCTGCCGTTTTATTC
>JBKPQV010000528.1:0-2243 GCA_046734235.1 Acidobacteriota bacterium | reverse complement strand
CAGAAACTCTTAGAGGCCAAAGACAGAATGGAAGCGATCGAAGGAATCAAGCGCGGACTGGAAAGCATGAAGAGGAACGCAGGTAAACCGGCCGAGAAGTTCTTTCAGGAGCTTTTTACTGAGAAAGGCATCGCTGAGCGCGAATGAAACGCTACGCCGTTATCTTCGAGGAATCGGCTCAGGCTGATGTGCGTGATTCGTATGATTGGGGTCGGCGCAAGTGGGGCAAGCACGAAGCACAACAATGGGTTCGTCAATTGCGGACAGCGGTTTCAGAACAACTAGCCGTCGTCCCCGAAAGCGTTTCCCCTTGCGCCTGAAGATGATGAGTTCTCAGAAGAAATTCGGCAGATGGTTGTCGGTCGCTATCGCATACTGTTTACGATCAAGGGCCGCAAGGTCCACGTCCTCCATGTTAGAGGCGCCTATCCCGGAGCCTAAGCGAGCGTGACAGCAAATTGCTAGCTCCACCTGCCTCGCATTTCGATTTAGTTCGAATTATGAGGGCGGTTTTGTCGGACCGTGATCTCGTGTGCCCGCATTTTCACTCCCTGTGGAACATCCGATCATTGACGTTGAAGAAGTGTTCAGTGACTTTGTTGAAGACTATGGAGGTGTGGATAGTGATCGCGTCCCTGGAAAAGGGCAAGAGGCCTCGAATGCTGACTTCATTTTTATGGAAGCAAAGTCATTGCAGAACTTAAGATTCTAAAGTCGTGTGGGTTCGACTCCCACCCTCGGCACCATTCATAATCTTCCAATTGAGTTAAGTCACGCGATTAGTGATTGGTCGGATCGGGTCCCGTTCACGGTCCGGTTTGAAGCGATGGAGCCGCCATGACAACCCAGCGAATCTTTCTCAGCTTCTCGAAGTTGACAGCTTCCGGTGCTGTCTTTGTCGTCCTGACCCTGCTTGCGATGGTTGGGATGGTTTTGGGCCAGCAGCAAAAGCCGGCTTCAGTGAGTGATGCGCCTCCGGTACGGCGTCCTGGGCCAGGTAATACCAAGACCTCAGCCGCGCGACAGCGCTTCCTTGAGATGTTCGCTCGGGCATACTATCCCGGACGAACCGGTCAACTGCTGATCGTCCCACGTGAAGGCGACTTCATCACCCGGCCTGAGCCGAACTACGCGTACATGCACGGTTCACCGTGGACGTATGACGTCTCGATTCCTCTGATGTTTGCGGGCCCTGGGGTGAGAACCGGAGTGTACTCGATCCCGGTCGCGCAGCAGGACGTGGCGCCAACTCTTGCGGCTGCGCTTGGGGTGCAAATGCCCCCGACCGCGACAGGTCACGTCTTGCCGGTTTTGCGGACAGATTTTGCGAGACCCCGAGTGGTCATGCTGCTAGTCCTGGATGGCATGCGTCGGGATTACTTCGATCGCTACGCGGCCTCCATGCCAACGCTCACCGCCATACGCCGGCAGAGTGCCTGGTTTGATCAGGCGCGAGTCAACTTCCTCCCGACGAACACCGCCGTTGGGCACTCGACCATCTCGACGGGAACCGATCCACGCGTCCACGGAATCACTGGTGTCAGTGTGTACGACCGCACACGCCGACAGCGACACGACATGTTCGCTAGAGAAATGCCACAACACCTGATGGCATTAACACTGGCAGACGTCTGGCAGCTGGCGACTGCTGGTCGTTCGATCATATTGGCACAGGGGAGCATCGATCGAGCGGCGACGCCGCTCGCTGGGCATGGTGCGTGCCAGTTGAATGGATCGCCAGTCGTGCTCGCCCGCTACGATCAGCAGACAGGCAACTGGACCACTAACCCCGACTGTTTTCGGCTGCCTGAGTATCTGAAGGATCGAAACGCGAGAACACTCTGGCCGGCTAACGGGGAGTGGATGGGTCATAAAATCGACTCGGCTGCCGAGGTGCGCTATTCAGGGTTATTTCCAGCATTCGAAGCCGAGGCGATGGCCGCGATGATCGAGCGCGAGCCGTTAGGCGAAGACAATGTTCCTGATCTTATACTGTTGAATTATAAAGCTGCGGATTTCGTGGGCCACAAGCACGGCCCGGATTCCAACGAGCTACGCCTTACGCTCGAGGAAATGGACCGTCAGTTGACGCGGATGCTTAAGGTCCTACGGGCAAAGGTTGGGGATAACTATCTACTGGCAGTGACTGCGGACCATGGTATGCCGCCAGAACCGTCGTCGCCGGACCGCCGGCACTTTGCGCCGGCGATCGTAGACCTGTTGCACCAGAAGTTTGATCCTGC
>JBKPQV010000527.1:0-13425 GCA_046734235.1 Acidobacteriota bacterium | reverse complement strand
CTGCTCGATTTCGTCAACCCCGAGCAACGCAGCACACAGATACCGTGCCATCACATTCCTCTAAATGAGGCCGGGGAGACGATCGAAGATTTAGAAGAGTCGGAAAACCAAGCGAAGTTAGAACGCGAGGTTAGCAAATGGCTACGTGCCAGGATCAATGAATTGGAGGAGGAACGCGCGGCGGAAGCCATCGCCGGATGCCCCTGAAAGGAGGTTCAAATGAACACCCTGGGTTATCTCATGGTGATAGTCCTTGCGACTACAGCCGTTTACTTTGGCATCCGGTGGCTGGTCCGCGTCTCCTCCAAATACCGCGGCACGAAGCTCGTGACTTGTCCAGAAACGAGAAGGCCTGCGATCGTTGAGGTTGATGCGCTACACGCGTCACTCACTTCGACTGTTGGCTTACCTGACATTCGTCTGGAAACCTGCTCTCGCTGGCCACTGAAAGAACAATGTGGACAAGAGTGCCTGACAGAGCTGGATGTAGCACCCGGCCAATGTCTAGTTAGCGGCGTGCTAATGCGATGGTATGGCGGAAAGAACTGCTGCTACTGTCACAAACCGTTTGAGGAACTTCAATGGGCCGATCACAAACCAGCATTGCGAAGCCCTGAAGGCTCGCTGGTAAGTTGGAACGGCGTTCCTGTTGACAACCTGTCGATGGTGCTGGAGACACACCTACCGGTTTGTTGGGACTGTTACATAGCACAGACTTTCCGACGCGATCATCCTGACTTGGTCGTTTATCGACCATGGCAGCACGACATTACAGGGGGAGCAGACAGCTCGTCTGCTCCACGTCATTCCTGATCTGTCAGTAACCAATTGCACGGATGGGCGCTTAGCTTTTTGATTTTTCGAAAGGATGGTGAAGTCATGATACCGGGAAGTTTTTTGAATCCACATACTGGAGTCTTGCCGTTCGACATGTTCCGCACATTCGCTCCTACGATGAGAGAGCCAAATTCCCTTTCGCCGTGGGTGCCTCCATGCGACATTTATGAAACTGACCAGCAGATTGTGCTCAAGATAGAACTGCCCGAGATGAAAAAGGAGGATGTCAGTCTCACGCTTGAGAACAATGTTCTCACTCTACGCGGCGAACGCAAGTTTGAAGCGAAAGTTGAACGCGAGAACTATCATCGGGTTGAGCGTCAATACGGCCAGTTTCTGCGAAGTTTTGCGCTGCCAGCCTTCATTGAAGGCAAGAAAATTCTTGCCGAGTTCAAAGATGGGGTGCTCACGGTGACGATGCCGAAGAATGAGTTCGCCACTCCCAAGCACATCGAGTTAAAGATTAACTAATGCCCGCGATCAGGCTCGACGTTGATGAGCCTGATCTCAATCGCCGCAGGTGGATCCCCCCACCTGCGGCGATTTTTCTTGACGGCCTCGCATTTGCTTAAAGCCACTACGTAAGCAGGCTTTCGAATGTTTGTGGGTGGACTTCCGCAAAATAGATAAACGACTGCGAGAAATTTCTTAATGACGAAGAACAAACAAGTAACTATCGACGGCAACGAAGCAGCCGCCTACGTGGCTTACAAGACCAACGATGTAATAGCCATCTACCCCATCACGCCGTCGTCTCCAATGGGAGAGTTCTCTGATGCGTGGTCAGCATCGGATGAAAAGAACATCTGGGGGATGACACCGATTGTGCGCGAGATGCAGTCTGAAGGAGGCGCGGCTGGCACCGTTCATGGGACGCTCCAAACCGGCTCGCTTACTACCACCTTCACATCAAGTCAGGGCTTGCTCCTGATGATTCCCAATATGTTCAAGATCGCAGGTGAGCAAACTAGCACGGTGTTCCATATCGCCGCTCGTTCTGTTGCTACTCACGCGCTCTCAATATTTGGTGATCACAGCGACGTGATGACTACTCGCAGCACCGGGTGGGCCATGTTATTTGCCAACACAGTTCAGGAGTCAATGGATTTTGCCTTAATAGCTCAGGCAGCAACTCTTCGGGCCCGGGTTCCCTTCCTGCATATCTTCGACGGCTTTCGCACCTCTCATGAGGTAATGAAGATTCAAAAACTCTCTGATGAAGAGATTCGCGCGATGATCGACGACCAGCTCGTGCAAGAACACCGGGGACGCGCACTGACACCCGACCGTCCTATCATGCGTGGCACTGCGCAAAACCCTGATGTGTTCTTTCAGTCGAGAGAGCGTTCGAATTCTTTCTATTTGCAAACACCACAAATCGTTCAAGAGACTATGAACCAGTTTGCAAAAGTGACGGGACGGCAATATCACCTCTTCGACTTTGTGGGAGCTCAAGATGCCGAGCGCGTGTTGTTGTTAATGGGATCGGGTTGTGAGGCGGTAGAAGAAACGGTCGAAACACTTTGTGCGGGCGGTGAAAAAGTTGGGTTGTTGAAAGTTCGGCTTTATCGACCGTTTTCCGTGGACGACTTATTACGTTCGCTGCCGCTTACAGTGAAAGCAATTGCTGTTCTTGATCGGACTAAGGAACCTGGAAGTATCGGCGAGCCGCTCTATCAGGATATTGTGACAGCCCTCAGTGAGAGCGTCCTCAATGGAACGAAATCCTCAGTTATGCCGCGCGTAATTGGCGGCCGTTACGGTCTGTCGTCAAAGGAGTTTACTCCGGCGATGTGTAAGGCCGTCTTTGACGAACTGAAGAAAGAGAAGCCACAAAATCATTTCACTATCGGCATCAACGACGATGTAACACACACCAGCATTCCGTTTGACCCAAGTTTCAATACTGAACCGGACGACCAGGTTCGTGCATTGTTCTGGGGATTGGGTGCAGATGGCACCGTCAGCGCAAACAAGAATTCGATTAAGATCATAGGTGAAGAAACTCCCAATTATGCTCAGGGCTATTTTGTCTACGACTCGAAGAAGTCTGGCGCGATGACGGTGTCACATTTGCGCTTTGGCAGTCGCCCGATACACAGCACCTATCTAGTCCAACGGGCAAACTTCATTGCTGTCCATCAATTCACTTTTCTTAACTCCTACGATGTTCTTGGTGCGGCAGTAAATGGAGCTACCTTACTTCTTAACTGCCCGTTTGCCGCAGAAGAGGTCTGGAATAACCTTCCTATGTCAGTTCAGGAGCAGGTAATCCGCAAACAAATCAAACTGTATGCGATTGATGCTTATGCGGTGGCAAAAGAGAAACAACTCGGGAACCGAATAAACACGATCATGCAGACGTGCTTCTTTGCGATTAGCGGCGTGCTTGAGCCTGATGCAGCTATCGCGAAGATCAAAGATTCAATTCGTAAGACTTATGGAAAACGCGGGGAACCTGTCGTGCGACAAAACTTCGCGGCTGTTGATGCTGCGCTCGCCCACCTCGACCGGATCACAGTTCCAGCACAAGTTACAGGAACTGCTCAGAGCACGACAGTAGCACCCGCGGGCTTACCAGAATTTGTGCAAAAAGTAACTGCCGAAATTATCGCAGGAAGAGGCGACCAGCTGCCTGTAAGTGCATTCCCAGTTGACGGTACTTATCCAGTTGGCACGTCGCAGTGGGAGAAACGCAACATCGCGTTGGAGGTACCCGTCTGGGAACCAGATCTTTGTATTGAATGTGGAAAATGCGTTCTCGTTTGCCCGCACGCCACCATTCGCGCAAAGGTTTGTGGAGAGGGAGATCTAGCGTCGGCGCCCGAAGGCTTCAAGCACATGCCCGCGAAGTGGCGAGAGCTACCAGACAAGCGCTACACCATTCAAGTCGCGGTCGAGGACTGCACAGGATGCCGGCTATGTGTTGAGGTATGTCCTGCTAAAGATAAGAGCAATGTATCTCGCAAAGCACTGAACATGCATCCGCAGTTGCCTCTGCGTGATCGTGAGCGCGTTAATTGGGACTTCTTTTTGAAGCTACCTGAAGTCAACAGGAATGGAGCGCTTGCCTTCGGCTCGGTAAAAAACGTGCAACTGTTACAACCACTGTTCGAGTTCTCCGGAGCTTGCTCCGGTTGTGGAGAAACTCCTTACATCAAATTACTGACTCAACTGTTTGGGGATCGGGCCATCATCGCCAATGCAACTGGTTGCTCGAGTATTTATGGCGGGAACTTACCAACTACACCTTATACAATTAATCGAGAGGGGCGCGGTCCAGCATGGAGCAATTCCCTCTTCGAAGACAACGCTGAGTTTGGACTCGGAATGAGATTGGCACTGAACCATCAAAGTGCCTACGCCAAAGAATTAGTAGATCGGCTGCGTAACGAAGTCGGTGAGGAACTAGCGCTGAGCCTTCTCACTAACGATCAATCCACCGATGCGGGAATAAACATTCAACGGGAACTGGTATCAGCCTTGAAAGTGAAGCTCGAGGGCGCATTACCAGGTGAGGCCAAAGATCTATTAAGTCTGTCTGACGCATTGGTTAAGAAGAGTGTATGGATCGTTGGCGGTGACGGTTGGGCTTATGACATTGGCTACGGTGGCCTGGACCACGTTTTAGCAAGCGGGCAAAACGTCAACATCCTGGTATTAGACACCGAAGTCTACTCAAACACAGGTGGACAGGCATCAAAATCCACGCCTATGGGAGCCGTAGCGAAGTTTGCCGCAGGTGGTAAACCAAGCGGAAAGAAGGACCTCGGCATGGGCGCCATCCGCTATGGAAATGTCTACGTTGCACAAGTAGCCATGGGTGCGAATGATACTCAAACTGTCAAAGCATTCCTGGAGGCGGAGGCTCATAATGGCCCCTCGTTAATTATTGCTTACAGCCAATGCATTGCACACGGGATCGACATGGCGAAAGGTATGCATCAGCAGAAACTCGCTGTCGAATCCGGGCATTGGCCTCTGTATCGTTACGTTCCGCAACTTGCTGAACAAGATAAAAACCCTTTCCAGCTTGATTCCAATGATCCCAAAATCCCGCTGAAGGATTACATCTACACTGAGGGACGCTATCGAATGTTACAGCAGAGCCATCCGGAAGCAGCAAAAGCATTATTGGAGCAGTCGGAAAAGTTGGTCCAACGTCGTTGGCAACAATACAAACAACTGGCGGCACAAGCGTTGTAAAAGTGGCACTCGTCGAGGCCGCCCCGCGTGAAAAATCATCTTCCAACAGCCGGGCGTTTAGCGCTGGCTTTAGACGCAGGTATTGCTCATGACTTTATCAACTAACTATCTCGGGCTGACTTTGAAGAACCCCATTGTCGCCTCATCATCCCCGCTCTCGCACAATGTCGACAGCATCCGACGGCTGGAAGACGCAGGAGCAGCTGGTGTCGTTATGTACTCGCTCTTTGAAGAACAGATAACCTTCGACAGTTTCTATGTCGACTACTATCTTACGAGTGGCACCAACAGTTATGCGGAATCCCTCAACTATTTTCCCGAGATGGAGAGCTACAACGTCTGGCCGGATGAGTACATGAACCTTATAAGACGAGCAAAAGAGGCGGTTGACATTCCTATTATCGGCAGCCTAAACGGAGTCTCAGCTGGTGGGTGGACCGACTACGCAACTCTCATGGAGGAAGCTGGCGCTGATGCTGTCGAGCTTAATGTTTACTACATTCCCACGAACGAAAATCTGAAAGGAACTGAGATTGAGAACATCTATTTGGAGATCTTGCGTGAGGTGAAGAACTCAGTTTCGATCCCGGTTGCAATCAAGTTGAGTCCCTACTTCAGCTCAACCTCAAACATGGCGAAGCGCCTGGTAGAAGAGGGCGCTAGTGGTCTCGTGCTTTTTAACCGTTTCTATCAACCCGACATTGACTTAGAGACCCTTGAAGTTGTGCCGCGTTTGGTCCTTAGCAACTCCGCCGAATTGCGTCTTCCGTTGCGCTGGGTCGCGATCCTGTATGGGCGGCTCGTAACCGACCTGGCAATTACAACGGGCATTCACACCTCTCAAGATGTTCTTAAGGGGCTAATGGCGGGAGCCAAAGTGACAATGATGGCCTCCGAGCTTCTACAAAATGGCATTCGAAGAATCAGTATCATTCTCGACGAGATACGATCCTGGATGAATGAGCACCAGTATGAGTCAGTTGCACAAATGATTGGCAGCATGAGTCAACAGCACTGTGCGGAGCCGGCAGCTTTCGAACGAGCAAATTATATGAAGATGCTGGCGTCGTATCGTCCTATTAATTAACCGGTCCCGTGACCGGCATCGCGACCGCGAATCGGCGTTACGCGGGGGTTGTTTCCATGAGTAAAGTCGCTCGCACGATTCTGATGATTCTATTGTCGGCGACGCTGACACCCAGAAATGCCGGCAGCGCTCAAACTCCTGTCAATAAGAAACTCCAAACTAGACCAGAAGCAAATACAGAGGAAAGCAAAGCGAAGTTACGCGAGGCCGATTTGCTCGCGACACAGCAGCGCCAGTTCGCAATCTCGCTTTTGTTGTCTTTGGCTAACGAAGCCCGCAGTTATCATGACCTGGCTCTTCGTGCTCGTGTACTCGCTCGTGCCGCCGACACACTTTGGGATTCTGACCGCGAGGTGGCCCGAACGCAATTTCGTCATGCCTGGGAGGCTGCGGAAAAAGCGGACGCTGCGGAAGGACCCACTCCTCAATTGAAAGAAGGCCCACCGGTAATGGTAATTGCCTCCGGAAGAACGAATGGTGGTGGCGACGCGCGCTCTCAAGTCCTTGCGGCTGCAGCTCGGCGCGACCGGGCACTTGGCGAAGAGTTTCTAGCAAAACTCAACGAGCATTCTAACGTGGACGCAACAGAGGCAAACCGGTCCGCAAGCACACACAGTAACGATGAAAACTGGTCAGCGTCGCAAGCTGCCTCGAAGCGTCTTATGCTGGCCCGTCGTTTACTCGACGAAGATCAGATTGAACGTGCACTTGAATTTGCTGAGCCTGTTCTAGACGACGTGAATCAGCGGACGATCAGTTTCCTATCGGCGCTCCGCTTGAAGAGAGCCGAACTGGCAGACCAAAGATTTCTTCTTCTGCTTGCTCATTCGGAATTAGACCCTTATTCCGATGCCAATACCGTTTCCATTTTGTCGTCTTATGCGTTTACGCCTGGGCTATACGTGACATTCTTTGCCAATGGCAGCGTCAGTATGAGTTCAGCAGAGCAACATTTTGCTACCCCGGATCTGCCTGGTGTCGTTCGTACTAAATTCTTCCAGGTAGCCGCCACAGTCTTACTGCGACCTCTGTTGCCTCCCGATCAAGACACCACCTCAGCTGGACGGGCTGGAAGATGTATGGTGATCAAGCGACTGCTGCCGCTGTTCGAGCAGTACGCGCCTAATACGGCAGTAGCGTTGCGTTCAGAATTGACGAGCCTGACTGCGGAACAATCCGAGAGCCCGTTTGACGACGATAGCTTCTTAGTAACCCAGGGTATCCGGACTGAAGAGGGCTTAGACGGTGCGCTTGGAAAAATGCAGGACCGGCTTGATCATGCGAATACTTCAAGGGAGCGTGACGCAATTTACGAAGACACAGCGGTGTTGTTAGCAAATCTAGGCGACGCTCGCGCGCATGATCTAGCGGACAAGATTGATATTGTGGAGCTCCGCAAGATAGTGCGTGAGTACGTTGACTTAGCCTTGGTCCAGTTTGCGATCAGAAAGAACGACGCCTCGACAATAGTAAGACTTGCAAAGGCCGGAGGGTTGGGACACACGCAGCGCTCCTGGGCCTACACGCAAGCAGCGCGCTTACTGATGAAATCCGAACGGCGCCGTGGCCTGGATCTACTCGAGGAGGCCTTTGCCGAAGCACAACGAATCGACGCGGATGATCCCTATCGCGCATACATGCTGATCGGCGTAGCCACGCAGTTTTTCAACAGCGACCAAGTGCGGGGCTGGGAAATAATGGGCGAAACCGTCAAAGCCGCAAACGCAGTCGAAGAGTTTTCCGGTGAAGACGTGGAGCTTAGGTTCGCATTGGCCACCACCAGCGGTCTCAAATTCATCGAAATCAGTGGAGCCGATTTTAGTCTCACGAATTTGGTTCGAGTGCTTGCGAGGGAAGATCTGATCCGCGCAACTGAAGTGGCGAAGAGTTTAAAAAACGATTCGCCGAGGGCAGAGGCGATTCTCGGCATTGCTGCCTCAACATTGGTCAAACCTAAGCAGAAATCGAGATGAAGCCTCGAAAGTCACAATAGCTCGAGTTCGAAAGTGTTTGGTTCACAAAACTCGTTACCACTGACGTCGACTTTTGAGGAAAAGCGTCCGTTACTGTTGGCTGTTTGCCCCTTCAACGACGAAGAAACCAGTTTCACCACCACCGGATGTGACGTTGACGACGGGCGAATCTGATAAGCGCACCATCACACCCGCGACCCGGCCTCCAAACAGAAATGGATTCGTGTCAACATACATCGGCTGCAAGGCCCAGCTGCTTTCGTCAAAGATAGGAAATACCTCTGTACGGAGTTCGATCTTCTCCTGCACCACATAGTCGCTTTCGAGTGCCACCGACAAAACTGCGTCCCACTCTTGAGCGGTTACGCGTTCACCAAAGATAACGCCTCGACCACCGTAGTCGTCGTTGGGCTTCAGCACGAATTGCTGCCGGCATTTCCGTACGTACTCAACTAAATCTACCTTCCTTCCATGGTAATGTGTATTTCGTTGAGTAACGCGTCTCGTCCAGGGCACTGTGCGCTGGATTACTTCCCTCTCACGTGGAGTAAACCAGCCTGCGTTTCCTTCGTCAGTCAATAATTCAAAGCTCGCTTTCTTATGAACCAATTTGCAACGAAAACTATTAACGAGGCAAACATCACCTGCAAGGTGCGCCCGAATAAGCGGATGCGAATCGTCGCAACTCCCGAGTAGTTCGTTGATGATGACACGCTTGTAAACGAGGTCGATTGGGAAGTCTCCACAACGTAGTCGCCCCCTTTTATATTCAAGTTGTTCAGGAGCGCAAATGACGGTTGGGACGCTTCGGCTAACAAAGAAGTCATGCAACACGACGAACTCTTCAGCGGTAGGTAGATCATGCCAATCAAGTACAGCGATGTTCGGTACGCCAACCCCGCCCCAATCGCTGAACCTGGTCAGCAATGCATTCAGTAAATTCTCTGATGGCCTGAACTGCGTGAGTTGGTTACGCCTTAAGATGTCTCGCATGGCTCCAACTTCCAGAAGAATATCGTTTAGACCAGCCTGGTCCGTGAGGCTGGAAGGGTTTTCCGCGTTGAACTCTACAAACTTTACTTCGTGGTCGTTGACGAAAGCGTCGAGTCGCGAGGTCACCGGCGATACCGATTGCTTCGGCTCAGCAAGCACTAGACTGATCTCACGCTCTGTGAGTCCGACGGTTTGCATCAACGACGGTTCACGTAATAGAGCTAAGGACACGCTTTCGAGGGCCCCTGCGAGAACTTCAGATGACTCGGCCAGGATTTTGTACTGACTTCGCATAAGGAAGTGCGGTCGGAGCGCGACGCCAATCTCGCGGCCGCCGTAAAGCAGCCGACGTTTCCGCATTAAACCCTTAAGGTGTGCAAAAAATTCTGCCGTCAGGCCCCGGTCCTGGGTGAGTGTATTGTGGTAATCAGTGATCAGCGTTTTCCGCACGGCTCGCAATCCTTTGTGGCGATCCAGCACGGAAACTAAAGCTCAAATCGCGATCAGGCATCAAAGGGACATAACATGGTTGCCACATCTTATTTTCCACGTTGCGTTCCAGCTCTTCTCTGCAGGTAGGCCGCGCAAGGCCAGATCGTTGCGCCTCGACGCCGACTGCCAGAGCCACCTTCCGCGAGATCGCGCGCACACTTTCAAGTTGAGGGTAAAGTGGCGCATCTGGATCATTCAACATAGGAGAGAAATCGCTTAGTACGCGAGCTGCTACAACAAACATTCCGTTAGTAACTCGTTGAGCACCCGAAGCAATTACTCCCAGTCCGACTCCAGGAAATATGAACGCGTTGTTGCACTGTCCGGTTCTAACTAAGCGCCCCGCGCGATTTGTAGCCGGGAAAGGACTGCCGGTTGCGACGATCGCACGATCGTCAGTCCATTCGAGAAGGTCTGCAGGAGTCGCTTCACTTTTGGAGTTCGGGTTTGAGAGTGGAAAGATCACAGGTCGGTCGACGTGCTTGGCCATTTCCCGCACGATGCCCTCGCTGAAAGCACCCGCTTGCGCAGATGTGCCGATCAAAATAGTCGGGTGCAAATTCTCAACGACCTCTGACAAAGTTACGTTAGCCGGATTCGACTTTTTCCACTCTTCAATTCGCTCAGATGGCTGAGCGTATTTTTGTTTTGACAACCCCAGCTTACGCCCGCTATGGACCAACCCCTTACTATCGACTAACCAAAGAAGCTGTTTCGCCTGGGGCTCTGAATATCCCGAGTGCCGCAAGTCGGCGACAATCTGATCACAGATGCCTATCGCAGATGATCCGGCACCGAGAATCAGAATTCGCTGCTCGCTGAGCTGCTGGTTCGTGATCTTCATTGCGGCCAGCAGGCCAGCGACTGTTACGGCTCCCGTTCCCTGAATATCGTCGTTAAAAGTGCAGAGTAAGGCGCGGTAGCGTTCAAGTAACCGCGCGGCGTTTTGCTTGGCAAAATCTTCCCACTGTAAGAGCACTCGAGGAAATCTCCGCCGCACAGCCTCGACAAACAATTCGATGAAGTCATCGTACTCCTGGCCACGCACCCGTTCGTGGCGCCAACCTAAATACAATGGATCGTCGAGGAGTTCTCTATTGTCAGTTCCGACATCAAGCAATATTGGTAAACTCGTCGCCGGATGAATCCCCGCGCACAAACTGTAAAGCGAGAGTTTCCCAATTGGTATACCCATCCCGCCGACACCCAGATCACCTAATCCGAGAATCCGCTCGCCATCGGTCACCACGATCACTTCAACCTGTTTTGCAGGAGCATTAGCGAGCAGAGACGGAATCTCATAACGATTAGGATACGAGATGTAGAGGCCTCGGGGTCTGCGGAATACATGGCTATATTGCCGGCAACCATCGCCTACTGTTGGCGTGTAGATAATAGGCATCATTTCGCTGATGTGTTCCTGCAACAGGCGATAGAAAAGGGTCTCATTGCGGTCCTGTAACGAAGTTAGGAACACATAGCGCTCGAGGTCAGTCTGTTTTTTCAAATAGTTTTCGTAGGTTCTGCTCAGTTGTTCCTCGATCGTGGATAAATGGGGTGGAAGCAACCCCACAAGACCAAGCTCGCGTCGCTCATCCTGTGAAAACGCGCTGCCTTTATTAAGCATCGGGTTGTCGAGAAGGAGTTGTCCACTAAGCTTGGTGGCTATCGCAGTTTTTGAATGTCTAGGTTCAGCTGAATTCATTTGGACACGCTCCCTTATGCCTCAGATCAGGCTACCGAATCCGCGGCATACGCATTATGACGTCGTCGGAAGTGCCAGAACTAACGCACCTACTTTATGCTCTGGAGGGTGATCGTAATTACCGGCACCGTGCCAGCGCTCTTGTTGTAGGAGACCCAAAGGCCCTCTGCGTCATATTCGACCATTCTGTAAGACGAACCATCGGGCCGCTCCAACAGCATGCCGGTACCTACGACGGCCTTGTATTCAGGCGCACCTACTCCTCCCGTGTAATCGATGGAGATAGTTACAACCTTCTTCGCTTTGTAGGCGATTTGCGCAGTCTCAGTCGTCGACAAGATGTAGTAATCCAATTCATCGCTTGTGAACTGTGCGGCGCCGAGTTTGGCTCGGGCTTCTTCCATTGTCATGCCGAGACGTACACCGCGATACTCTCGGTAGAGCGGCTGCTGAACTTCCGCTGCATCAAACTTTGACACGCTTATTTTTTTGGAGATTTGGCTCTGCCCATTGACAATGGTTACACATACCAGAACCACAATGCTGCAAACCACAAGGTAAGAGAATCTCACTACTCGTGACGGGAGTTTATCTTTGCTATCTCGCATTTTAATTTGCCTCCTACTTACAGCTTTTTTACAATCTGTGCTGCATTTCTTCCAACGCTTTTCCCGATGGCCCAGACCTGACCACCTGAACGCATCTGAAGCACAATCTGATCTAGAGGTGCCCGCGGTGGACCAAACATTACGTGGCCCATTCGGGAATCGAACGCTCCCTGATGACAAGGGCACTTTAGACAGCGACGCGCGGAATCGAATTCGACTGAACAGCCCGCGTGAGAACACTTTCGGCTGTATGCCATGTATTCGCCTTCCGTTGAACGTAGCAATACTGCCGGATCGTTTCGCGTCGGATATTCAAAATAAAGGCTCGAACCAACTATCAATTGTTCTGCTCCTTCGATCTTCCTTGCCGGGTAGGCGATTTCCGCTTCCTGCGCAATCGCAGTCTTGCCGGCGACAGTACTCGTTCCCAACACAACTGCCGTGGAAGTCAATAAGAGATCATTGCAAAAGGTGCGGCGGGTAATTTGCGGTGCTTCATCGCCCGTGACCAGGACTTGTTGGTGGGCCGCTGCTGAATTCATTTGACTGTCGTCCTCTCACATCCGGGGACCTACGCTTTCTGAAGTCTGGTAGGTGCCCGAGGACAGCTCTTGAACCTCATTCGCGCAGAAGAACGCGACTATCTTGAATGGCGCAATATATGTGCCAAAAGTTATGAGGCAATTCGCTGAGAAAACTACTTCAGGAGATTATTCGTTGCGGAATCTTCAACAGCTATCGAGCGAAAGCCCGCGGCCTTGTGATACGTATAGTCACTCGACTGAGGCAATAGAAGAAAATAATAACCGATGGATTTAGTGAACAATCAAATGAGGTGATCGGTTATCTGTAGAGTCAGTGAAGTCTTACCCGATTATTCCCCGTCAAGTGCCAGTACAAAACACGTTTCGGAATCGGTTTTTGTGGACCAGCCAAGGCTTTAGAAAGACTGTGGCCTTTCTCGCGGCAGTTGCGAAACTTTTCGCAATTAACGGACTTTCCTCCCTCACTCACCAACAAAATCTACCTGAAATTGACGAAATGCAAATCGGCACGTTCGTTGCACCTCTGCTCATTGACTATATCGACTCATCAAGAGCCGGACCGTCAAAAGGAGATTGATCGTGAAAACTCTATTATTCTTTGCCAGCCTTCTTTGTGCTTTAGCTTTGAGCAGTAGTGCGATTTCGTCTGTATCCAGCGCTTCTACAATCGCCAGGCTGCAACGAGCAGAAGTGAGTTTCTCAAGTCCGGTCCAACTCATGGGAGAGACCTTGCGGGGAAATTACATCTTCGTTCACAACGACGAGGCATCGGCTCGGGGCGAGGCTTGCACGTTTGTTTATAAGAATTCTGAAAAACCGGAAAACCTCGTGACCAGTTTCCATTGCACTAAGGCCGTTCGTATTAAGGCGACCCGTTTTACGGTGCGCTCCAAGCGAAATGAAATGGGCCAACTCGAGGTAAAGGAAATTCAATTCCCGGGTAGCACTCTAACTCATCTTGTTCCGCTTTTACCCCATA
>JBKPQV010000526.1:0-21780 GCA_046734235.1 Acidobacteriota bacterium | reverse complement strand
ATGCTATTGGCATTAACAGTTAGCCCCGGCGGCTCGGTGCGAATTGCTGCATAAACGTCTTTTGCTACCTTAACGATCTTGAATCTTGGCTCTACTGCTAAAACACTGCTACACAAGAGCAGTATTAAGAGCCATGATTTGAGTCTAGTCATTAAGGTCTGTTAGCTCCTTCAACATCTATACACCCTCGTGATCGTGTTCTGCTGAGTTATCAGGATCGGAACGCCACCCGTGCTTGAGGTAAAAATTGACTCCGGGAGCTGCATGAGTCTGCAGCAAACGAATACCAATCTTATGGCCGGTTCTCTCTAATTCAGAGAGTAAGAGAGTTCCAATCCCTTTGTGTTGGGATTCAGGATGAACGTAGAGCCATTTAAGTTGCTCAAGTGCCTTGGGAACGATTCCACCAAAACCTTCGATTCCCGATCCGCTATCAGCGACCAGTAGAATTGCAGAAAGAGTTCGCTGGCGCCAATGCTCTACCGACGATTGGGAGACGTTTGTAATTGTAGAGTAGATTTGGTGAATCGCTTCAGCGTCCTGAGTTGTAGCTGGGCGAACGTACACCATCTTGCAGAGATTTCTAAAAGTTCGTTCTCCGTGTTATGGCGGAATAGGACTGATAGGACCTACTGGACCAATAAAAATGAATAGGCCCTATAGATCCAATTGGTCCTACCCCATAAGAATAGAGAGCTTGTTACTTCAGCAATTCAATGCGCTTTTTCATCTCATCAAACGCTTCGGACTTATAACACGAGTTAGCAGGTGGCATGCTCACAAAGTTGCTTTCCCATTCCAACGCCATCGTCCGCTGGCCGGTTGGTGGATGCCCTCCCAGAAAGAATGAATAGAGCTGAAACAATCGATAGTCCATTTTGGAGTTTTCATCTTTCTGCACGCCGTCGTAGCGTTTCAAAGCCTTCGCCAGTCCCATCGGGTTGTAGCCGGCTTTGAAAGTAATGTAGAAGGCGCCGCGGTCAGCTGCTAATTCGTCGAATCTTGAAAAACCTAGCAATTGCTCACCAAGCGAAGCCAATGGCTTTTTCTGATACTCTTGAAGCAACCGTTCCAGGTTCTTTCGCACATCGACGGGACCGGTCACTTTCTTTGTCCCGTTCATCCAAAACAATTGCTGCGTAAAAGTCTTCGGAATGTGAGCGAAGACATCGTGGGTAATTTCATGAGCTATGATTCCAGCGAGCTCGTCTTCACTCTGGATCAGTTTCAGGAGTCCAAGACTGACGTAAATTCTACCTGCGCCACTCGTCATCGCATCAGGAACGTCTGAACTTGTAACTACGAACGTAAAAGTTCTTTGTGGTTTGGGTGAGTACAAACCGAGATTCGTGCCGAGCTGAGATACATATGAGGAGATAGCCTGATCCTTTATTTCACTAATGACTCCGCCTTCCAGTTCTTCGAGCGCATCTGACAACCAGATTTCGGCCTCACCCTTAAAGATATTGTTCCCGCCAAACGGTTTGGGGGCAAAGATGGTTTTCGCTTTTCGTGGGGCTGGTGGTTGCCAATTGACTGTTTGCGCATTTGCAACTCCTAAAGCACAAAGGGTGATGAGGAGGATTGGAAAGAGTATTGGTTGTCTTTTCATGTAGTGAGGAGTTCGCAATCTTCATACCGTCTAGTTTTTGGTTTGTTGGATGACGTCGGTATCGTCTCGCGGCACAGACTGTGTAAAACTCGAGATTGTGGTTGGGATTTCGTTTAGTGTGAGTTCGTGTAATTTCGTGGATCGGTTCAGAGCCTCAACATGACCGACGGTCCACGAAATCACACGAACTGACGCGAACAAAGCTTTAACTCTAATCCGAGGTTTGAGCGCTTATTTCGGACGGATGTCGGATTTATCTATCGGTAGGTTAGGTAGGTTACACGATGGTTGCGGGCGAGGGCTTGAACTGTTGGATCGAAATCGAACCGAGCCTTGTCGATCAACCAGAAGAACCGGTCGTCAGTACTGCCTAAGGACAGGTAAATCGCAGTCTCCAATGCACGCTTTCTGATCGCCGGGTCTTCGCTATCAAAACCTTCGAGAGTCGTATCAATATAGTTGTTGTAGAGCACATCCATGCCGCCGTTTCCACACCAGCCTCGATAGTTGTTGTAGAGAAGCAGATTACTCATTGGACTTGGATAGCTAGCCCCGTAGTAAATGTATTGTCGAAGTTGGTGACGTGAATAAAGCAGATTGAGCTGATCAAAAGCAGTAACTACTGTGAGGGCGATAAAGAGAACCACGAACGGTCCCCATCTGAGGTGGCTCAGTAGTCTTGGTACCCGGCCCTGGAGATAGACCAGCCAGACGATTTCAGTCGCAAGCCATACTATCCCCCATAAGAGTGCCAGCTCGGTGGAGTAATTAGAAACTCTGAGCCACCAGAAAGACTCGGTGAGAAGGATTATCGATAGGGCTGATAGAGGACCGTAGATGATTCCTATGTACTTCATAAAACAATCACTCGCTTCTGCCTTGGTTAGACAGTAAGCGAGTGATGTTTGTTCCCAAAACCTCCTTGGAGTGCGGTGGCCCGGTACCGCTTTGTTACAGCGGGACAGACCAAACTAGATCTTTGAGGTTCGCTGTGACAAAGCGGTGCCGGGCCACCGCACTCCAAGGAGCTAATTTACAAATCTTCTTAGCTGAACGCTCACCGCGAAACCAATGGCGATGAAGGTAGCGATCAATGACGCGAGGCCGGCGCTCATTAGTGGTAGCGGCACGCCTATAACTGGAGAGATGCCCAGGGCCATTCCAATGTTGATGAATATCTGAAACGTAAATCCGCCAACAAAAGCCATAATGAACAACATCCCGGAACGATCGGACGACCGCCTGGCACCAGTGATCAAGCGAGAAAGAAGCACCGCATAGGCGATGAGGACGAAGACGCAACCAATAAAGCCGTAGTTCTCCGCCGTTACAGCGTAGATAAAGTCAGTGTGTGGTTCGGGCAGGAACTTCAGTCCACTTTGTGAATGTTCCGCTGATGACTTCGACCCAAAAAGGCCGCCTTCGCCGACAGTGAGGATTGATTGCCACGTGTGATAACCAATGCGCCGGCGATCAGCGTTTTCCGGATCGAGAATGACGTTGATTCGCTCTTGTTGATAGTTCTTTATCAGATTTGTTTTGACGCCCACCCAATATGAGACGGGGATCATAACGACTGCGAGTGCAACGCTAGCGACAACCAGCCTTAATCTGACTGCAGACAGAAAGAGCACCACCGCGAGAATCGGTAAATACGTCAGCACTGAACCAACATCCGGCTCAAGCATGATCAAGGCGCACGGCAAGGCCAGGATTAACCCGCCAACTATCATTTCCTTAAGGGCCAGGTTTTGCGTCCGATTCTTGCCAAAGTAACGCGCCAGCATCATCGCCGTAGTGACTTTTACAAACTCGGAGGGTTGAAACTGTCCAATGCCTGGAACTTTGATCCATGCGCGCTGCCCGTTAATTTTTAGGCCGATGCCTGGCACCAACACGATTACTAACAAAACCAACCCGAAGAGATAGAAAGCCGGCGCCCAGTTGAGAAGGCGTCGGTAATCCGTGAAAGCGATCGATAACATCGCGATCAACCCGATTCCGAGTCCGATGATTTGCTTGACCCAAAAAGGCTCAGTTGGTTGCGCGTAGCGTATTTGGATTGTGCCGAACCCGACGATGCCAATCGCCAGAAAGACAAGTAGCCAATCGAAGTCGCGCCAACTGCGTTTGTGAATAATGCCGGGCATTACTATTTAAGCTTGAAGATTTCAGATTGAAGATTTGCAACTCGGGTTGAGGTCACAGTTGATTGTTGGACAATCAGCTTCCACATCAATCTGAAATCTACAATCTTCAATCTGAAATTAAGTTACTGTGTTACTGCAACTGCATTCGGTGGCGGAGTCTGTTTCTTTGCGATTTGAACAGTGCCGGGAGGGTCTTCGTGACGAGTCTTTTTATAATAAGTGTCGTAAACGTGGCGAATAGCAGGAGCGGCGTGTTGACCACCAAAACCTGAGTTCTCAATGAGCGCTACCATGGCGATCTCTGGTTTGAAAGCTGGTGCATAAGATACAAACCATGAATGATCTTTATTTTTTCCAGTGTCTTTTCCTAATCCGACAACTTGGGCGGTTCCGGTTTTTCCTGCAATGTCAAACCCGACCATTTTGATTCCAGCACCAGTGCCACCGCCGTTAACTACATTCCACATTCCTTCTACCACTGTGTGGTGGATGTCCTCGGGTATCGGAATTACCTTCGGATTCGGCCGATTTGGATCGAGCGGCTTGAAACCAACTGCCGGTTGGTAGTCAGAGCTACCCTGGGTGCCAAACGGCTTAACTTCTTTTAAGAGATGAGGAACATACATTTTGCCGCTCAAGCTAACAGCAGCAATGGTTCGGATTAGCGATATCGGTGTAATGATGTCATAGACCTGTCCGAATGAAGCATAAACAGTATCGATGTCGCGCCAATCTGGATCTCTTGGTTGCATGCGCCGTTTGAACTCGCGCGAAGGAGTCCAACTAACAACCTCGTTGGGAAGATCGATTCCCGTGCGCTTATTGAGATCAAATTCGTCAACCATCGACACAATGCCATCGATACCCATCTTCAAGCCAAGACGATAGAAGTAACCGTCACAAGAGTGAGTTATCGCACTCACAATATCTGGCGATCCGTGATTGCCCATGCAGCGGGTGAACTTGTTGCCGATAGTGATACCGCCGCCACAGACGAGATTTGAGTGATCGAGAGTTATAGCTCCCTGTTGAAGACCGGCGACTGACATTGGAATCTTCCAGGTCGAACCTGGCGGATAACGACTTTGAATTGCCCGATTGAGCAGGGGTGTCTGCGGATCGTTCAAGAGTGCAACGTATTCAGCACGTCCCTCCTTAGTCGCAATACGTTGCGAGAACAGATTGGGATCAAAGGTTGGATAGGAAGCTAGTGCGAAAATCTCACCGTTGTTGGGGTCTAACGCGACGAGGACACCACGCTTTGTAACTGAATTGGCTAGCTGCTCTTCAGCTGATTTTTGAAGGTCAAGATCGATCGTCGTTATAAGATCTCGACCGGGTATCGGTGCGACAGTTTCGATTTCATCCTGGATGCGTCCGCGACTATCAACTACGACCTCACGATAGCCATCGCGACCCCGCAAGTAGTCGTCGTAGATTTGCTCGATACCGCTTTGTCCAATGATGTCGCCGGGTTTCAGTCCTTTATCTTTATAGGATTGTTGCTTCAATTGTTCGGGACTAATTTCGCCTACGTAACCGAGCACGTGAGCAAGCATTCCGTTTGCGGGATAACGTCGTTGCGGCTGTTGTTCGACGCGTAGCTCTGGAAACTCGAGATTGTGAGCCTCAACCCATGCTATGTCGTTTGGCGTTGCGTCCTGTTTGATCAGGATTGATTCAAAGGCGGGGGTTACCTGGTCGAATCTTTCCTTAAGAATGTCGGCGTCAATTGCAAGACCATCGGCGAGTGGACGAGTCAGCGATGCCAGCGACTTATCCTTAACGTCTTCCCGGGATAGGATGACATTGTAAATAGGTTTTGAATCAACTATAGGGCGGCCCTCGCGGTCAAAAATTACGCCTCTAGGTGCCGGAATTGGCAGTCGCCGCCGGCGCTGGTTTTCCGCAATCTCGGCGTACCGCTCACCCCGAACGACTTGCAGTACATAAAGTCGCATCCCGAGGACGCCGAGCATTATGACTACGAGAGCCTGGATGAACCGGAGTCGAGCGCGTAAGTTTTGAGAGGTGTCTTCGAACTTCATGAAAACCTAATCTTAATAGAGCGTCTTTACCTTAGTGGTAACTTCGAGCCCGCCGGTTGATCGCTTAAAACCGCATCTAGTCCCACTTGGGAATCTTGACATGCAATGAGCAAAGTTTCAAAGCAAAATTTAGACTATCTGCGCCGTAACGAGCCAGTCGTCCGCCTCGCCACGCGCCGGCGCGTAGCAAACTGTCTTCTCTGGGACGATCGTTCCGCTATAAGCGCGTCGAGCATGTAGAGGACGACTGTTCCGACACTGGTGGTGGCGATTAGTTTGTAAGAAATTGTTTGCATGACAGGAGCATCGGGCGGGTAGCCAAGTGCCTTGTGCAAAAAGACGTAGATGCCGGCATCGACAGCTGTGGCCGCAGCGAGAACGGGAATTCTTAAAAGGGGGTTTTCAAGGTTCACGCGAGTAGCCGCGAAGTAAATGATGTATGCCGTGAGCGTCTTCGAGAATCCGCCTGAACCAATCAATCCGCCGCTCGCAGCATCAACAATTATTCCAGCAAGGGTTCCAACAAGTAGTGCCCGCCAGGCATCGCGTTGTAAGGCGATATAGACGATAACTACCAGCGGAAAATCAATATATTTTAACGGCGGCCAAACAATCCGCAACGAAAGCTGCAGCACGATCGAGACGATTAATACCGCGGCTATCTTAAGTTGAGGCATATGCGTATTGCAGATTGTTGATTTCAGATTTCAGATTGAATGGATTGTATTCAGGTCGAAGGAATTGCATCGAAATTGACTTTTGAAACCCCAATCTACAATCTGAAATCTGAAATCTGAAATTGAACTTACTTCTTCGGTTTGTCCACGTTGGGCAGGGTTTGTTCGGGTACGGACCGCTGGGGGGGGCGGTACAGGAGTACAGCAACTTCCTCAAGTTTATCGAGTTGGGCACCTGGCCTGATCAGAATCTGATGTGGTTGCGTTGCCGTTCCGTTTTTTACATCAACCACTTCACCAACATTTAATCCGGGTGGATAGATTCCGTCCTGTCCCGTTGTGGTGACGTAATCGCCAACCGCTACTTTCTCAAGACCAGAAACATAACGCATCTCTATCAGTCCAATGTCGGGCCGGCCTTTAACTGATCCTAGTGCACCCGACTGGCCGAGTTGACCAACCACAGCGCCAGCGCCAGCCTTTTCATCGGTCAGTAACATCACTTGTGACGCCCATGGACTAACACTAATTACTCGTCCGACAACACCAGTGCCCGTGACCACTGGCATGTTGATGGCAACTCCAGAACTGCTTCCACAGTTAATAGTGATTGTGTTAAACCAAACTGAAGGGTCACGAGCAATAACGCGAGCAGTGACTGTTTCATATTGCTTCTGCTCTTTTAGATTTAGCAGCGCTTTCAGTCGTTCATTTTCGGCAGCTGCCTGTCGCGCCGTATGAAGCTCCTGCTCAGCTGTTGCTAAACGCTGTTTGAGATCCTCATTTTCCCGGGCAATACTCTTGAAGTTGAAGATTTGGCGGAAAAAACCGCTGGTAGCACCGCTGGCCTTTGACGATGCGCTTTGAATAGGAGAGGCAAATGTTTGCGTCCAGATTCGAACAACTTTCTGTCGACCGTCGCTATCACGAGCATCAACGGCCATGATCACCAGGTTCGTAAAGAGAAGCGCAACAAGCCAAAGCGGAGCGCGCTGGCGAATTTCTCTTTGAGTGCGAACTGTAGCCATCTGTAACTACCTAACTACATCCCGCTGGTCATAGTGTTTTCCCACTTCACGCGTTTAAGCAGGTCAAAATCCGACAACATCTTTCCTGTTCCCAGCACAACTGAGGCCAGCGGATCGTCGGCGAGCGAAACAGGCAAGCCGGTTTCGATCGACAATCGCTTATCGAGATTCTTCAACAATGCACCACCGCCAGTCAGTACGATGCCGCGCTCAACAATGTCTGCTGAAAGTTCGGGAGGTGTTCTTTCCAGCGCAACTCGAACAGCATTGATGATAGTTGAAATTGAATCTGCCAACGCTTCACGCACTTCCTCGTCGGAGATGGTGATTGTTTTGGGAATACCCTCAATTAAGTTTCTCCCACGAACTTCATAAGACAACGGCTCATCGAGCGGGTAAGCAGACCCTAGCTCTATCTTGATAGCCTCAGCGGTTCTTTCACCGATCAGCAAGTTGTACTTACGTTTGATGTATTGAATGATGGCTTCGTCCATTTCATTTCCCGCAACGCGAACTGCTCGCGAATAAACGATGCCACTCAAACTGATGACGGCGATGTCCGTGGTGCCACCGCCGATGTCAACAACCATGTTGCCGTGAGGTTCAGTGATCGGAAGTCCCGCACCTATAGCTGCTGCCATTGCTTCCTCGACCAGGTAGACCTCAGATGCCTTCGCTCTGTAAGCAGAGTCTTCAACCGCGCGACGTTCGACTTGAGTAATCTCAGACGGAATTCCGATGACGACTCGCGGGCTTACCCATGTTTTGCCGTTGTGTGCTTTACGTATGAAGTGTTGAAGCATCTTCTCGGTTACTTCAAAGTTAGCAATGACGCCGTCCTTCATGGGACGAATCGCCACGATATTTCCGGGAGTGCGACCCAACATATCTTTAGCGTCACGACCAACCGCTTCAACCTGATTAGTGACCTTATTAATAGCAACGATGGAAGGCTCTGAGACCACAATGCCTCGGCCTTTTGCATAAACCAGCGTATTTGCGGTGCCTAAATCAATGGCGAGGTCGCTGGAAAACAGACTGAAAATAGATTTAAAAGCCATCTAGACTGATTCACTTCCCGTGGTTGTAGTATGGAACTTCGGGTGGGATCGGCGGTAACTGTCAGTAATTAGCGAAACCCAACGGCCCCCCAGAATCGTCACTAATACCGCCGAAGTACTTAACGGCTTTCGGCGACCTACGCATTAGGTCTGATTCGCTACTTGTCGGGCTGCTTTTTACACCCCAAGACGCACCAAACACGTCCGAAGCCTTAAGATACACTTTGATTCGCTTACCGTAAACCGGAAACTTAGACCGTGGACCTTGTAATCCAAACCAGCGAACCGCTTGTCGTCGGGTGTTGTGACTTAAAGGTTTCCCGATTCGGGGGGAACGATTCACGAACTAGCCTCTGATTGACCCATTACTGCTTCCGATTCGGGATTCGCAGACTCGCGCGAAGCAAGTCCCGATGCAAACCGCACACAGTTCTTGTTTGCGGCCTTGGCTTCGTACATAGCAGTGTCGGCACAGGCAATAAGTTGTTGCGGCGAGGATGCATGGAGGGGGAACGCCGCAACACCAAAACTTGCAGTCAGGGAAAGCTGAAGACGTCTGCCGCCCGTGAAATGATATCTACCGATCTTCTGGCGAATGCGTTCGGCTACAGCACCGGCTAATTCAGTCGCCGTGTCGGGCAGAACAATCACGAACTCGTCTCCGCCATACCGGGCTACTGCATCGGTATCGCGAACTGACGACAGAATCACGGTGGCCATTTCCATCAAGACGTGCGAACCAACAAGGTGACCATGTTCGTCGTTAATGCGTTTAAAGTCGTCGAGATCCAGAAACAGAGCAGCGACACTAGTACCGTAGCGTCGCGCCCGTCTGATTTCATTTAGCAGAAACTGTCGCAGGTAGCGTGCGTTATGAAGCTTGGTCAAATCGTCGGTTTGCGATAGACGTTCGGCTTCAGCGATGCGTACTGCGTTCGCGAGGGCTGACGCAATTGGAAGTGATAGCGAATCGAGCAGCTCGACGTCGGATTTCTTAAAGGCTCGAGCGGCTTTACCTTCACGAATCCCTTCGAGGACGCCCAGAATTCGTTCGCCGCAGATCAAAGGGATAGCTACTACAAATTGACTACCTTCTTTGCGCTTAATAATTCCCATGCCTGCTGCGGCACGCTTGGCTGCTTTGGTTTCGGATCCCAGTGGCAGATCTGCCTCACCGGTTAGCATGCGGCGCCAATGTTCCTCTGAACGAACACCGCTAGGTTCATTCGGTTTACGAACGGCGATCGCTTCCAGTTCTGACCCTTCGAATCCTTTAGCCTCAGAGAAGAGATAGATGGCCCAACGGTCAGCATTTATTAATTGCTGTAGACCAGCGAGTGCACTATGCGCTGCACCGCTTTGGTCGCCGATGAAGTGCAACGATGAAACTAGATCGAACGCAGCGCGCAGTCCATTTGCTTTTAGTTTAGCTGGTAATGATAGCGTGCCCGACTCGGCCGGCTTTTGAACAATGTCCGGCAAACGCAACTCTCCAGTTGCGCCGTGTCCTTCGATTTCTCGTAGTAATGCGGGGAGTTGAGCTGCTTTGTCAGCGATGGCTTTGAAGCCAAGTCGCTTCAGGGTCGCACCATCAAGACTGCGGAGATTTAAGGCCTGGTAACCATTTGCGTGCCGGCGGCAAGCAACCAGCGGTGCCCCGGGCCAGAATGCCCTGGCGTGGTCGATCGCCGTATGGAGTTCAACCATATCGGCGCCCGGCACTACCTCGTAGAGAACTGCAAGTGGTGGTGGTCCAGGATCTTCAGCAGCCCCCTGTTGTTTTCGTTGCTCGGCAAGTGCTGCCTCGACTTCAACTTCGCGAAGGCCTTCAATCAGAGTCTTCACACCTGCAGCGCGCAACGCCTCGATTAACTCGTAGGCCGGAGCTTCATGAGCATCTGTCAGTAGGATTACGTAGCTCGACATGCTCTTCTGTTTCTTCGATCAGGTCTTTCGGCCGCGGCCAATCGAAACCTTGTATTGGCTGCTGTTGCCCTGCGGATCTTGCGCTTCGACTGCAATATCACGGGTGGCGCCCGAGACGGTTACTTGTAATTGAAAGTTGCCATCGGTTGGAACGATGGCTTCCCGCCCTGCAGAATGGATTGTCGTACCTGGTTCTGCCTTTCCACGGATCAGATAAATGTTGCCGCCCAAAAGTTCAGCAGACAGATTCGAAACCAACACTTGTGATCCGGTGGGGCGAGTCGCAACGATGAATTTTTGTGGTTCACTCCAGTCGCTTACCTGTCCACTTGATGCTGTGGCCCTGACACGCCAAAAGTACACACCTGGTCTAAGATCATTTGCACCAAATTCGGTTGCAGCAAGCTGATCTCTTTCGATCACTTTTCCATCAGCTACGAAGAAAGGAGACGTTGCCACTTCCACTCGATAGAACGCCGCATTACCAGACTGTGGTCGCACCCATTTCAAGTAGATGCTTGCCGCTCCGTTGTTCCCGACAAACACTTTTTCAAGATCGTGAGGTTCAGAGAGGTTCGGAACATCGAGCAAACGTTGAGGTACAGACAGTCGTCCAGCATTGTTAACTGAAACATACTCGCCGCCGTGAATTGCCGTTTTGTCACCGGTCGCATTTGTAGTTTCGATGACACCGGTATTAACTCGAATCTCTTCTGTACCTTCGGCACTTACACCGAAACTGGCCCCCGTTTGTTCGCCCAGCTTGTTTTTCGTTTTGGGGGTCTCAACGACGTTATTTGTGCCTTCCGTCTGTTGTTCAGTGCGCACAAACATCTGACCGCTATCAACGCGGACATGGACATTCGATTTCTTTCCGTCGTCTCCCCGGGCGTTGTCGCGAATGATTATAGTGCTGTTTGGCTTGACGACGAGGGTTGAGCCATCGGCGAGCCCTATACGCGCTCGCCCACTCGCCTGGGTCTGAACCGTATCACCTGGGTAAAGTTCGGTATCGCTGTTGGCAGAGATCGTTTCGCGGGTTGCGGCCCTCACGACTCGAACGTCACCTTCGAAGGAGATAAATCGAGCTCCGGCAGGGTTGCTCAGTTTGACGGCATTCCTCAGGGGGTTGCCGTATTTCCAGACATAAACGGCTGCCCCGGCGGCGAGGACGCACATGGTCAGGATGGCGATTATCAGATACAGAAAACGCTTCTGAATAATCCACCAATCAAAAGCAAAGTGACTGGTTCTATTAGCCATTACTGAATCGACTTGCTAAGAGGGCTAGCTAACAACGTTGAGATGCTCGTATGCGGACTCTTGAAGCCGCACATTCAAGGCGTGAAGGTCCGAACCGGCTCGGCGGCGCGAGTGCCGATGGAAGGTAAAAACCCACCGGGAATTGAATTTAACACACCGCGGGAGAACGGTTCAAGCACGTTTAATCCGGTCTTGGATAGATGATTAGAGGCTTATCGGCAGGTTATTTACGGAACTCAATAGTTTCGGATTCCGGATTGCCCTCTGTCTCTTCGGGCTCTTCCGCTTCCATCTGCTTGAGTATTTCAGGGGGACATTCCTCACCCAAGCCCAGGTCGAAGTCGGGAGGTAAATCGACTTGTTTCGAGTGGTCGCTTTCGGAAGAGAACACCAGCGAGGCGGCTACTGAGCCAAGTAGGACGCAGGCGACAACGACTAACGAAATCCAGGTGGGAATGTGGATTTCGAAAGCGGCGACGAGCATTTTTGCGCCGATAAACGTTAGTACGATGGCTAGTCCGACCCTCAAGTACTGGAATTTTTCGACTACGCCGGCAAGCAAAAAGTACATGGATCGCAGACCAAGAATCGCGAAAACATTGGATGTGTAGACAATGAAGGTGTTGGTTGTGATGGCAAAGATTGCCGGTATCGAATCAACTGCAAAAACCAGATCCGTTACTTCAACTACTACTAGCACCAACAGCAACAAAGTGCCCGCGCGTTTCCCGTCTACTTTGGTAAAGAACTTCTTCCCTTCGTAGTAATCGGTAATAGGGAGATATCTGGATACCAGTCGAACTATGGGGTTTTTATCCGGATGGATTTCGGTTTCTTCCTGCTTGAACATCTTGATTCCGGTGTAAACCAGGAAGGCGCCGAAGATGAAGATGATCCAGTGAAATCGATTAAGCAGGGCAGCGCCGACGAAGATCATCGTCAAGCGCATTATCAGTGCGCCCAGCACACCCCAGAAAAGAACCCTATGTTGATATTTTGCCGGGACCTGGAAAAACGAAAAGATCAGGATGAAGACAAATAGATTATCGACCGACAGGGACAGTTCGATGATGTAGCCAGTGAGGAATTCTAGTCCTTGTTGGGATCCCTGGTAACGGAAGACCAGCAATGCAAATACCATGGCCAGCGTCACCCAGACGGCGGTCCATATCCATGCTTCTCGATATCGTATTGTGTGAGCTTTGCGGTTTAGAAGGCCGAGATCTAAGCTCAGCATCACAACGATAAACGCACTAAACCCAATCCAAAGCCATGTTGAGCCGCCGATCGCGTCCATGTGGCGCTTAAAATAGCATCGGCATTCGCAGGTGGCAAAGGTGGTCATCAGTACGACCGGTGCCAGGCTGGATTAAACCCGCTTGTGCAGAGTTGCGGCCGTTCCTACGTCTCCCGTACAATCCGCCGTTTGTTAGAAAGGTAGATAGGATGCTCAAACAACTAGGACGACTAGAACGAACTCGGAACATCATCATTCTTGGGTTTGCCGTATTAATGGCCGTAAGCTTGGTAATATTTTACGCTCCCGGACGTAACGCTAGCTCACTGGATCCCGCCAAAAACACAGCAGTTGTAGCTAAAGTGGGTTCGGCTGAAATAACCATCGCAGACGTCGCACAAATCCGAGAGAACTACAAGCAAATGTTTGGGGGCCGCATTAGTTTGGCCCAACTTGGCGGAAACAAGCGTTTCCTGGATGGCTTGATTAGCAAGCACGTAATTGCCCAGGAAGCGGAACGGCTTGGTTTGGGAGCTAGTGATGGCGAGTTAGCTGACAAGATTCGGAAACAGTTTTCAGATGCATCCGGTCAGTTCATCGGGTTTGAGCGTTACAAGGAATCAGTCACGACTCGTTTCGGCGACATAGAAAAATTTGAAAATGACTTACGGGCTGAGATTGCCCAGGAGAAGTTGAGAGCATTTGTCAGCGCGAGCGTGAACGTTTCTGACGATGAGGTCCAACAGGAATATAAGAAGCGAAACACCGCATTCGGTGTTAGCTACGTTGTTGTTGCTACCGACAAGGTTGCAGAAAAACTCCAGCCGTCAGATGCAGATCTTCACGCATACTACGACGCCCACAAAACTGACCTTCGTTATCTCGAAGCGCAAAAGAAAATTCGTTACGTATTCGTCAACACCGAAAAGGTTGGCGCTAAGTTGCCAATCTCCGACGCAGAGCTCAAGGCGCAATACGACAAGCTCGCGCCTGAATACAAACAAGCAGGAATTAAAGTCCAGCAAATAATGCTCAAAGTTGCGCGAAAAGATCTGGACCCGCAGGTCGACCAGAAAACGAAGGACTTGATTGCCAAGGTACGTGGAGCAAATGGACAAGCGACGGAGCAAGCTTTTGGCGAAGCAGCGCGCGGCAATTCCGAGGATCCGGCTTCAGCAAGCAACAATGGATTTATCTCCCGTTTGATCAAAAGAAATCCCAATAAGGTCGACGCACTCTACGATCGCTTGTTGGACATGAACGAGGGAGACGTTACCGATGTGCCGATCAGGTATGGTGGTAACTTTTATATCCTCCGCCGCGGCGCCACTGTCCCTAAGACTTTCGAACAAGCAAAACCGGAGCTGCTGGTTTCTTTGCGCAATACAAAGGGATTTGGAACAGCCCAGGAGCTTGCTAACAAAGTCGCTGCACGTTTGAAAGAAACGAAGGATCCGCAAAAGGTTGCGCAGGAGTTTGCCGCGGAGGCAAACGCCACGGCTGCGGACATGATTCGAGAAACACCCTACATAAAGCCTGATGACGATGTTCCCCAGATCGGTAATAACCAGGCATTTCACGATGCTATTGCACCGCTGAATAATCCAAATGATGTCGGTAACGCAACCAGTGTCAAAGATGGTTTTGCTATTCCAATGCTCGTCGATAAGAAGGAACCGCGAATACCTGAATTCGACGAGGTTAAAACGAAGGTTACTGATGCAGTAAAACAGCAGAAAGCGAAGGAGCAGCTTGAGCAAAAGGCAAAAGACCTGTTGGCTTCGGTAACTAGTCCTGACGCCCTAAAGGCCGCTGGTGAAAAGGACGGATTCGAATCAGGTAATGAAGAGAACTTCAAGATTGGCTCGGCGTTAGGTAAGGCTGGCAGCAGTACTGCGCTCGACGATTTGATTTACGCCATGAAGGGCGGTGAAATGGCGAAGGCCCCAATTAAGGTTAATGACAATTGGGTTGTAGTCGGAGTAAGTAAGCGTGAAGAGGCGAATCTTGCAGAGTTTGCCAAGGAACGCGACCAGCTCAAGCAGTCGATGGTAAGCGAGCGTCAGAGTCAAGTTTTTGAAGATTATGTGGCAGCCGTACAGCAGAAGATGAAACGCGACGGCCATATCAAAATCTACGAGGACGTGCTCGATACCTTGCCGGAGGATGAGGAGCCAGGGCTTCCGGCGGGTCTCAATTTCCCACCAGGTTAAAGAATCAGAACATTAAATTTGGACAAAAGAAATTAGGACCTATATGTCATATAGGTCCTATTTGTTCTTCTGGAGTTCTATTAATTCCCAAACAGCGGTGCGATGTCTGCCTGGGCCACAGCAGTTCGAACTTTTAGTTCGTTGGCTGCCGTTTCGATTTTCAGGTTTGTCAACGCTGCTTTTGCGAGTACACCTTTCGCTCCGGTAAGTCGTCCTACAAAAAGCGCGCCAAATTGTTTCAAGCTCTCAAGTGTGTCTCCAAGATTTCGGGCAGCATCGGCATTAACTGTTCGTGCACCAACAAACAAGTCGAAGTTTGTTTCGTTGGAATTCACAGAACCGTATGCTTGTCTTACTCCCGAGAGGTCGCCGACGAAAGACGCGTTACCGAGGTTGAGATTGTTGATTACCTTCTGTGAAATATTGCTGCCAAACCCAACTAGAGCCGTTGGGTCTTGAGTGGCCAGGCTGATCAACTCAAGATTGTTTCGCTTTCTTCCTGCATTGGCATCAATGACAGTCTTAATGGTTTGTGGATCACCAAGCGCTAATGTGTTGGTGTCGAGCGGAGAAGCAGCGAGCTCCTTGATCTTAAGATCGATCACTCCAAAGAGCCTGATGCTTTCATCCAGGCTAAAAATGTAAACGGGTTTTCCAGCATACTTTTCTTCGCGATATTTTCCGTTAGCAGCCAGTCTTCCCGCTGCGATCATCGCTCCTGCACTGAACGTTCCCTTTGCTAATGCAGCAGTAACCAGCTTAGTAACTCCCTCGGTTGGATAGGTGTAACGAACCCCCAAAGCAACTTGCTCAAATGTTCGCGGATCGAGACCTGTCCGGGTTTTGAAGTTGTCGATATTGGCATTGAGTTCAGCCAGCTTAGTTGGGTTGCTAGCCATCATTCGAGGCATCACGTCAGCCAGGAGTCGCTTAATTTGAACTTGGGCCACAGCGTCCGATTCAGGTAGCGACGATAACAGAGAGGGAGCTTGAGCCGGTGAATTTCGCGTGCGAGTTTGGGCCTTGCCGCTCGTCGACAGCAGTGTTAACGCGAGGATGAGAGTTATTAATCTAAACCTTCTAATTGTCACTAGCAATCCATCCTTCCAAAGTAGTTCATTCGATTGTATCAGGGAGATTGTGGTGGGTTTCTCAAAATTGTCCGATGCCACGGTTGCGGCTCTGGTTGGCTTTGCCTATTTCTTTTTGTCTAGTTGGCGGCGCAACTCAGCCAGTGCAACCTTTTCGTAACCTGCAGGTATTTGAAATAGGGTTTTATCGATTTCCAAAACGATGTCGGTCAAGTCCATAAGCACTTTGTTGCCATTGGCGTCTTTCATTTCCGACTTAACCGGCATACCTAAGGTTTCATCGATCCAAATATACGTCTCATTATTGCTGACGTTTGGACTCGTCGCAGTGTTAACAACTGCCCGGTATTTTGTCGTTGTCCGAGAGGCGACAACCTCGGAACCTAATTTTTGATATGCAGTAGCTGCTGGTGCCTGATGCAATAGTCGCTCGGGTGAGTTATCAGCTTCCATGGTAAAGTCGGTCCCCCCTTCCAGCGAACCTTGTACATCCGCAAAAATTTTTGCCTCGGGAAGAAAAATCAGCCTGCCCTTTTCGGAATCCAGGAAGACGACAGTTTGAGAATTTGCATTCTGCATTTCTTCTCGTCTTAGGTCGTCATAGCGAGCGATAGAGGTTTTTGTGGTACTGGACTTTCCCGAGGCATCGATCAAAGTGAATGTCCGAACAGCCTTATAGTGGGCAGGTTCTTTGGTAGCAAATGGAGGTGTCTCCGAGACCTTTAGAGTATCGGTAGAGTTGTTGGAATTTGTTGGTCCAGATCTTAAGCACGAAGTGAGCAGGATGGACCCAGCTAGAAAACAGAAGCCGAGTAAGCAGGGAGTAGTTTTGGCAATCACACTCGCTCCACCAGCAGAGCGATACCCATGCCACCACTAACGCAGAGAGTTGCTAAGCCCAACTTTGCCTTTCGCTTTTCCAGTTCGTGAAGAAGAGTTGTGGTTATTCGCACTCCGGTGCAACCGATCGGATGGCCCAGGGCTATTGAACCGCCATTGACGTTTAGCCTCGAGTGGTCGAAACCAAGTTCGCGATCGCATGCGATCACCTGTGCAGCAAAAGCCTCGTTTAGTTCGATGAGGTCTATATCGTTGAGCTTCAATTGCCGGCGTTCCAATAAACTTCGGATAGCTGGTACTGGTCCAATGCCCATGATCTTAGGAGCTACTCCGCTGATCTCGTAGTCAACAACGCGAGCTTGAGGCGAGGTGCCATACTTATTAATTGCATCTTCATTCATTACCAGTAAAGCCGCTGCTCCATCAGTAATGCCTGACGAATTTCCGGCAGTAACTGTGCCTTCTTTCGAAAATACCGGTGGGAGCTTTGCGAGGTCGGCCATTGTTGTGTTGGCTCTAGGGTGCTCATCCAATGTGAAGAAAGTCGATTCTCCCTTTTTGCCCTTAATCTCGAGCGGCAATATTTCGGCTTGAAAAAGTCCCGCCTCAATTGCGGTCTGAGCTCTTTGTTGAGACCGCATAGCGAACTCATCCTGTTCGTCACGCAAGATAGAGTGTTGTCGGGCGAGGTTTTCGGCAGTCTCGCCCATGACGAGTCCCGAAAGCGGATCGCTAAATCCATCTCTATACATGCCATCTACGAGCTGGGTGTTTCCCATGCGCATGCCCCATCGAGCGCCATCTGCGTAATAGGGAACGCGCGACATGCTCTCAGTGCCACCAGCCAAAACTACATTAGCTCGGCCCAGCATGATCTCTTGTGCCGCCAGGATGATTGCTTTCAAACCAGAACCGCACGCCTGATTCACCGTGAATGCAGGTACAGTTTCGGGAACACCCGCGCGATAAGTAATCTGTCGACCAACATTCGGTCCGCCACCAGCTTGACGCGCACATCCCCAAATGGAATCGTCAATACCCTCAACTGAAACCTTGGCCCTTTCGAGACTCTCTTTGGCGACGGCAACTCCTAAGTCGGCAGCGCTCCACGATGCCAGCGTGCCTCCAAACTTGCCAATTGGTGTTCTAACTGCCCCGGCGAGATAGATATTTTTCATTAGTTTTTGGGTGCCATTATTGCTGATATTAGTTGACCAAAAATGGTAGCACACGGTAGAAGATTGGTCAGGCTCGGAATACTTAACTTTAAGTTGGTTCGTTTCACCTCACTAATATGCTTCGCATCCTCACGTCAGCAGCAGCAACCTCCGCCCGTCAACACATAGCGGCGCTTCTTATGGAACATGCCGAGTGGTTTATCTCTTTGGCGCAAGGTGAGACCTATGCACTGCGCAGGAACGAACTTGATGTAGCGGTCTCTCAGGGTCGTCTGCTTTTGAATTGTTGGACGGAGACAGGAAGCAAGTCGTGGCGGATACTTAGTTGGGAGTGGAATGGGCAGGCACTAACTCTTCACACTTCAAGACGCATGGGCGCTGAGCGTCCAGTGATCGAGATAGTTCCACGTGCTTCCGCTAAAGCAATCGCAGCAACCATCAGGGCCGCTCGTCAACAACGCTGTTACACCCTGGCAGCCCTGGCTGCGGCAGATCAGCCTGACACAAAGATCGAACGGTGTTCTTTGAGCCCAGGAGTGAGACCAGGCCAACCTGGCCGGTATGCAAGAATTCTTCTGCGTCGTAAACAGATGCGAATCACGGTGACTGGCTCCGTTGTTAGCGCTCCGCCATCGGCGATCGATGCTTTCCTTTCGGCGGCCCTCCTTTGGCATCAACGCACTAGCGAACGAATCAAACCGCCTTATATCGAACAGCTTTGGCTCATCGTTGCGAACGACTCGCTCAGAACATTGCTTGATCGAGTTTTATTGCTGCGTCCCGGCCTGCGGGAAATCATCAAAGTATTCACTGCCGATGATGATTTGAGCCGGCTAACTCCTGTAGAGATTCCGGAGCGGGAGGAATTATGGAAAAGGAGACTCGCTCGATTTCCGCCCGTGCCTGCCGCAACGTTGACTCCGCAAGTGAATGCGATCATTGCGGAAGCTCCCGACGCAATCGACGTGGTCCATGCTCGACATGGTGAAACGCTGCGTTACTTTGGTTTGCCCTTTGCACGAGTTCGCACGCTCATGAACGTCGAAAGAGTCTGGTTCGGCCTTGATAGCACAAAGCGAAGAGTGCTTGATGCCTCGTCATATGAGGCCTGGCGCAATTTGTTACTCGAGCTTCAGGTATATCGTTCGTCGAATGCTTCTGACTTTCGGCATGCGCTGTATAAGAATGCGGCAGAAGCCTGGTTGGAGTCGCTATTGAGAAAAGACATAACCCGGTTGGATCCGGGTCTGATCATTGCACCATTGCATGCGCAGTTCAGAACCGGTCGGGGAGGTAAACTCGGAATAAGGCCTATAGATATGTTGGCGCTACGGCAAGATGGCCGCCTGGTCGTTATTGAGTTGAAGGTTTCTGAGGATCGTGAACACGTAATTCAGGGAGCCGATTATTGGCGTCGAGTTGAAGCACATCGTCGGCGCGGCCACATAGCTCGGGCAAAACTCTTCGGTGATGGACGGGTCCGAGATGAGTCGCCATTGGTCTATCTGGTCGCGCCGACGTTAAGAGTGCATCCCTCGTTTCAAACACTTGCGCGTTGCATCGCTCACGATATCGAGATTTATCGTTTCGACATAAACGAAGACTGGCGCAGAGGCGTTCGAGTCATGCGGCGGATGCGTGTGAACTAGTGCCCCGTTCCGAAAGAAGAGAGCGGCGGCGATGACAGACCAAAGGCCTGCGGGTTCTCACCCAGGATCGCGGCGGCAAAGAAACGAGGCACGTAGTACACGCTTTCGCTGTTAAACGATTTGTCGAGTTTATCGCGTTGCTCGGTGAGGGCGCAGATGCTGCAACTCTTGTTCTTTTTGTTAACCAGGCGCGCAACGTCGCTTTGCACATTGTTTTCACCGCGATTGTAAGCGAGCAATGCCAATGCTTCCTTCATGTCGTCTTTTTCAAACATCTTGATGTTGATGGCCAGGTACCGAGCCGCAGCATCAGCAGACTTTTCAACATTCATAAGATCGTCTGGAGTTAGACCAAGTCGCATTCCCGTCTGAGGTATGAATTGAAATAATCCCACCGAGCCTGACTCGGCGGGGGAGGCTAGATTTATGTAGTCGGATTCGATCCATGGAATATAGAGTCCGATTAAGGGCGACACACCTCGAGCTTTGAATGCCGTCATAATCGTGGGAGCATGTGCTTGTGCGCGCGTCATGGTCATTAACGGACCGCCCCCTTTTGGATTTGCCAATCGTTGTACATAAGTATCGAGCGAAAGTTGAATTTCGGTCTCAAAGCTGGGAGTGAATTCATATTCGCTATCTGAGATACGGCGCCCAATGTCTTTCGCTTTTGCGGAAACGAAGTCAGCGCGTTGTGATGAAGTCATTTGCTGGTACAACTGAGTTGTTTGTCCAACACAATTTGTTCCGATCGCGACGACACACGCGACTGCGACCACTAGAATCAATGCTTTAGATGATTTCATAGCCTTATCCTCACTAATATATTTTCCCAGGACTAAACACGTCTGCAACCTGATCAGCGAGAAATCACGATGAAAGTGTTCACTCATTCAGAAAATTTTTGTGTGCGATTTTGTTGGGGAAAATGGTGCTAGAATCTGGCAACCTCCGAGCTTCTTATGCCTATGATCGCTACATCCCAGAATCTTACCGCACTCTTGTTAGAGTGGCGTTCAGGAGATGAAGAAGCGCTCGAGAAGTTGACGCCACTTGTGTATGACGAACTGCGTAGGATCGCTCATCGGTACATGCGGCGAGAGCGTGCTGGTCACACGTTGCAAACGACTGCACTAGTAAACGAAGCCTATACCCGTTTAGTTGCGGAGAAGAGAATTGACTGGGAAGGTCGCAATCACTTCTTCGCGGTTATGTCTCAAGTGATGCGTCATATTTTGACGGACCATGCTCGTCGTCGCCGCTACACGAAACATGGTGGTGAGCTTAAGCAGGTATCACTCGGCGAAACTAATCTGATGTCTCACGAACGGGCGGCTGAACTAGTCGCGCTCGACGAAGCTCTTTCTGAATTGGCATCGTTCGACCAGCGGAAGAGCCAGGTTGTGGAGCTTCGTTACTTTGGCGGATTGAGTTTGCAGGAAACCGCCGACGTCCTCGGCATTTCGCTAATGACGGTTCGACGTGACTGGAGAGCAGCGAAGGCCTGGCTTTATAGAGCATTGCTAAAACAATGACACCAGCACAATGGGAAAAGATCGAATCGGTACTCCAGGCGGCGCTTGATTTGCCCAGAACGGAACGTGTCGCATTTTTGGACCAAGCCTGCGAGGGAGATTCAGCGTTGTCTGAAGAGGTGCGCTCACTGGCTGACGCGTACGAAGGCTATCGCGACTTTATGGAAGAGCCGGCACTCGTTTCAGATGCTGAGGTTCTGTTCGGCTCCAACAATGTTGGCAAGGAAATTGGGCCATATAAGATCGACAGACTTCTTGGGTTCGGCGGCATG
>JBKPQV010000525.1:0-5614 GCA_046734235.1 Acidobacteriota bacterium | reverse complement strand
CTGCCGGATCGGTCAGCGTCAAGTTTCGAGCTTCCTCCATTGAGTCTACCCGAAATACAAAGATGCCTCTCAACGTTCCGTCATCACCAAACGGTCCTGCGACAACGAGCTTCTTCATCTCAGCAAGACGATTGATGTTGGCCATGTGGCCTTTTTGGATTTCTTCTGTTTGCGGTGTTTTTTCCGACGTCCATTTCTCACCCCTGACAAGAAAGGCAAGATAGGTTGTCACCATCTTCTGAGGACTATCCACTTTCTTAAAGACATCTTCGGACCACCAGGGATGAAGATCGGGGAGGAAATGGCCGGCAACTACTGCCGGGTCAGCCATAACCAGGCTTTTGGCTTCATCCGCCGAAGCTCGAAAGATGTAGATGCCACGGAGATTACTTTCGTCCTTAATAGGTCCAGCTACTACCACCTTTCCCGATTTCAGCAACGAAAGGACATAATCAACGTGTTGTTTTAGAACTGGACCGGCCTCTTCAGTATTTGCCGTCCATTTGGGGCCACTCTTGAGAATTGCCATTTGAAACTGGATTAGCTTCGATTCAGGTTTCTTCGGCTCCTGAGTTTGAGCAGATCCGATTGAGGTTAACAGAACTAGCGCAAGGCTAATTCCGAAGAATCTTTTGGTCATGGCTGTTCCTTTTTCAGTAGATGGAGCAACGATTATAGGGAGAAATACCAAATTATTTGCAACTTATCTCGCCAATTCGCAACTAACAAATGTCAAATAAAGTATGTCCGGTGTTAAGATCGGCGTCACTTTCTCCCGAGGTACCCAAACAATGAAAAAGCTCTTATTGATAGGTCTCATTCTGGCTGCTTTTGCAGCTGTTTCACCGCTGCTTGCCCAGGATCCCGCACCCCAAACGCCCTCTCCCGAAGAGGTGGAAAAGCAAAAAGCCGAGTTGGAAAAAAATGGGTACCGCCTACTCGACCAGGTTATCAACGAAGCACAGTCTTTGCGATTACCCGAAAACCGTGTGCGAACTCAGATTAACGCTGCCGATCTGCTTTGGGACCACAACCAGGAGCGTGCACGTTCTCTTTATGCTCAAGCGGGTGACAGTGTGGCGGAAATGCTCCGCAACCCGCCAGCAGTAAACAATCCACGTGGTGTTCCCCAGCAGGATCGACGTGGTTTCGCTTTGCGTCAGGAGTTGGTTCTCTCAGCAGCTCGTCATGACGCGCCACTAGCATATCAACTGCTCGCTGCAACTAAGACTGCTCCTCAAAGCCAGCCAGTTGATACACCGAACGTCCGACCGCAATTCAACTCTGATGACAATCTTGAAGCACAAATCCTCGGTCGCATCGCTGCGCTTGATCCAAAGCTGGCCGCGCAGAATGCTGAACAGATGATGGAAAAGGGGCAGTTCCCTCGCACCATTGGTGAAGTGATCAACCAGCTTCATAAACAAGATCCAGAGGCAGCTGCGAAACTCGCCGACAAAACCGTTAAACGGATTCAAGCAGCAAACCTGTTGACCAATAACGAGGCGGCAGGTCTTGCACAGGCTCTTATTTCTGCTGGACCAAAGTTGCCAGTTCCCTCCGGCACTCCTACTGCCACCGATGACAAGAGTCAAGCACAATCAGCCCGTCGCCCAGCTCTCGAGCCGTCAGCTTACACAGACCTATTGTCTGCTGTGATTGATGCGGCGTTAAAGGCAGTACCTCAATCGCAAAACTCTCAAAGAGGTGGAGGACAAGGACTACGGGCTCAGCCTGGTGGCCCAGGCAGAGGACCAAACGCACAACCGCAAAACCCGACACCACCAAGCGACGCTCAACTTGAACAGAACGGCGCACGCAGGTTGTTGGGAGGACTGCAAGCTGCATTGCCTTCGATTGATCAATATTTGCCCAGTCGCGCTACCGCCGTCCGGCAGAAATTGGCCGAGCTGGGTTTATCGGACACCCGCTCGAACTTCGCGCAGACCATGAATTCTTTGCAGCAAAGTACACCGACGGCGGAAGCGTTGGTCCAGGCAGCAGCGAGCGCGCCTCCTCCGATGCAATCGCGAATGTATCAGCAAGCAGCTTACCGGGCGATCGAGGAAGGCAATACAGATCGGGCGAGACAAATTGCCACAGATCACCTCCAGGCCGGTGCGCGCGACTCGGTCCTGCAACGAATCGATTTTCGTGAGATGGTAAAGAAGTCGGAAGGTGTTCGTCTCGACGAAGTTCGTCAAAGCCTGGCCCGGTTTACCTCGGATTCTGACAAGATCTCCGTGTTGCTTCAATTAGCCAACGACTTGCAAAAAGACAACCCGAAAGCACAACTGCAATTGCTGGAGGAAGCTCATCAAGTAGTTAACCATCGCGCTGCAAACTACTCTCAATTTGAGGATCAATTGCGAGTCGCGCATGCGTTCTCAACAGTCGACCCGACAAAAGGCTTTGAGGTTTTGGAACCAGGTATTTCCCAGTTGAACGAATTATTGTCGGCGGCAGCTGTGTTGAGTGGGTTCGAAACGAACGTATTTAGAGACGGTGAGATGGGCCCAGGGAGTGGACTTAGTTCTACAATTAGCCGGTATGGGCAGGAATTGTCAGTTCTGGCTAAAAGCGATTTTGGACGCGCCGAAACGTTAGCTGGCAGATTTCAGTTCACTGAAGCGCGCATCATGGCCCGGATGTCGATTATTCAGGGCGCGCTTGGTATTCAATCCAACGTCACTCGTAATTTTGGGAGCGTAGCTGTTAGACCACCACAGTGAACACCAAGAAAAGAAAAACCGCCGATTACGCAACGCGGCGAAGCCGCAACCAAAGATTCATCCTGAAAGGATGTAAGTTAATAGCCGTGGGCGAGCGGCTCTGCGCGAAGCCCACGGACAATTCCGTCGGATGTACCTGACCCTGTAAGGGTCAAACCCATCTTTGTTGGACCCTTTCAGGGTCTTGATAATCTGTTGCTTTCTTCCGTGGGCTTCGAGCAAAGCCGCTCGCCCACGGCTACTACCTGAGGTCCCTTCAGGACCAAACTTTCCTCGGAAAAAACAAGTTGTCGGTTTGCTACACCGATTTAAGATTAGCGCTGTTGACTTAAGAAATCAGTTGAAAAAAACCTCCGATAAACTCTAAATAACCTCTAGCACTCGAATTGCTAGCCTCAGTCTGAGGTGAGAACTTATGCATTCTTTTCGAGCGCTAAAAACAATAAACAACGTTTTTGATTCAACTAATAAACCGGACATTCCTCCCACAACTCCCTACGATCCGCTAGATCCTGATCGACTTCCAGATTCAATTCCACTACCGCCGGATTCACTTCCACAACCTCGCGAGCCCGTGCGTGAACCAGAGCAACCTGAACCAATTACAGATCCGGAACCACGTGAGCCAACCCGACTACTCAAACCACCCATTGAATTGCTCTGTCTTTTGTGAAGATTGTGACCCTTCTAACGCTTGCTGTTTCCTCGATGTCAATACTTCGATTCTTTCGGAGACTCGGAGTGGTGGGCATTTTCTTGTTCAGTGTGCTCGATTCGTCATTTCTGGTGCTGCCATTTGGCAACGATCTTCTGCTCATCGGCTTAACAAGCTCTGATAGAAATGGATGGGCATGGATCGCCTATGTCGGAGCAGCAGCCATGGGTTCTGTCCTGGGAGTTTTGTTGGTTGATGTTCTGATGAGGGCCACAGGCGAAAGTGGGCTGCGGCGTTTTGTAAGCAGCGCGAAGTTCGATCAAATCAAAACAAAAATTGAGAAGAAGGGAGGGTTCACTGTTTTTGCGGCTTCACTCTTACCCCCGCCATTTCCTTTTACACCCGTAATGATGACAGCTTCGGCATTACAGTACCCGAGGCCCAAACTTCTCGGGATTGTCTTATCCGGCCGCCTTTTGCGCTACACAGTGGAAGCGATCCTGGCGTTGTATTTTGGCAGAAAGTTGATCCGGTACATTAACTCTGAAATCTTTGCGTATTTTGTTTATGGTCTTATTGTGCTGGGAGTAGTTGCCACCCTGATTTCGATCGTTAAATGGCGAGCCAAGCCCCTGGAAGATGTAGCGTGAGTTTTCGCCGAGCGCAACAGCCTCAACTATTACTGGTCTTTCTCACATAGTCCATCTACGTGTAGAATCGCGAACCGACAATCTCCTGAGAGGAGCATTAAGCAGCATGCCTGAAAGACGGGGTGTACAAGCGACTGAAGAAGTTAAAGCGGAATGGGCCTTTGCGTACAAGATCTACCTCAAGGCACCGGGCGACCGATATGACAAAAAGAAAGACCGGACGTCGCGCATTGATTTTGTGGCCCAGGAAATGAAATTAACTCGCAAACAAGCCAAACGTCGAATCCGAAACTACGAGGCCTGGCAAAGGAACATCAAAAAAGGTTTGGTGACTCCATAAGATGAGTGTTTGAAATGAACACGCCATCACGAACCGGAAGCTGGCACTCGAAAGCCCTTACGTTGTTCCTGATGCTGGCAGCTGCTCTCGCCTGTTCAAATCCACTTTCGCGATTTACAAAACAATACAAATGTCAGATTGCGGGTAAGGCGGAACCGCGTACTGCGTATGAGTACGTAGAGCGTGGTAGTGAGCATATTCGTTCTGATCAAATTGATTGCGCCCTCGGAGCCTGTTCTGAGGCGATTCGGCTTGATTCTAAGTTATCAACAGCATACGCCTGCCGTGGCGGAATCTTTATCCACAACGGCGAATATCTCGAAGCACTAAAGGATTTTGATCGGGCGTTGAGCTTACAACCAGAGAATGGCGACTTTTATTACAGCCGAGCTCAAGTTCACGAAAGAATGAAAAATAACGATCTCGCCTTAGCTGATTTGGCAAAAGCGGTTGAGTTGATTAGCAGCGAATTGGGGCGTTCAATGGCTCACGCTCTAAGGGCAAGAATTTATCAGATCGAGGGAAAGCTGGACGAAGCCCTCAAGGATTACACCGACGCTATTACGCTGGCACCAGATTTTGCCTATCACCACGACAATCGCGGCAACATTTACTTTGAGAAGCAGCAGTATCAGAAGGCGATTGCCGACTACTCAGAAGCGATAAAACTCGATCCGAAGTCCGCGACTTTTCACACTGATCGCGCAAAGGCCTATCGAGCAGCGACGCACCCAGACCTTGCGAGTGAAGACGAAGCGTTCGCTGAGCAACTGTCGAGCGCTACGTCGATTTCACAAGACGCGACCGACCCTTCTGATCATTCCGCAATCTCGGGTGGAGACCTGACTTACAAGGCGATCAGTTTACCTAAGCCTCCTTACCCACCGATCGCACGGGCAGCAAAAGCATCTGGAGCAGTAGTGGTCCAGGTATTGATTAATGAAGAAGGTAGAGTTGTTTCTGCCGAGGCGATTTCCGGCCATCCACTCTTAAAAGCTGCTGCCGTTTCAGCCGCGAGGCAAGCCAGATTTGAACCCAGAAAGGTTTCAGGTGAGGCTGTTAAGGTTACGGGGACAATTACCTACCGGTTTGAACAGTAGCACTAGCTTGTAAAGAACCAGTCGGGAAGGGTGGCTTGCCCTCCAGGATCTCAAATCGAATAACTCAAATAACAAAGCGAGTGGATTTTTTTTTGCATTTACTGTTAGATATAATATTTACGTACTGAGATCCGAGT
>JBKPQV010000524.1:0-6582 GCA_046734235.1 Acidobacteriota bacterium | reverse complement strand
TACGACAAGACAAAAGATTTGGTGATCGATCCAGTTCTCGCGTACTCAACATTTCTTGGTGGCACCGGTGAGGACGCAGCGATCGAGATAGCCGTCAGCGCCCATGGAAACGCTTTCGTCACCGGACTAACTACTTCGCTGGATTTTCCTACTAAGCCTGATGGGGCGAGATTCGGCGTTCAGGGCGGCAGCGATGTTTTCGTCACCAAGTTTAACACTGCTGGCAATCAGCTGATTTACTCGACATACCTCGGTGGCAGTAACAACGAAAACTTCTATGACGTTCTTGAAGTGCCGGGAGTGACCTACGGCGGCATTGCTTTGGATTCGCAGGGCAGCGCTTTCGTCACAGGCTCGACGAGGTCTGCTGACTTTCCACACACAGGCAGTGCTTATCAACAAACACTCAAAGGTCTATCCGACACGTTCGTGACTAAGTTGAACCCTGCCGGAAATGCGCTTCTATATTCGACCTTCCTGGGACAAAACGGCGTGAACGCCGCAGATGGTGGACAAGGAATCGCAGTCGATTTCATTGGACAGGCCTACGTGACAGGTTTCGACTACTCAGGTGGTCTCCCAGTGAATGGCTTCGCAAGCCATTCATCCGGCTGTGACGGATACATCGCCAAGCTGAATCCAAATGGAAGTAATGTGGTGTACGCGACATACTTCGGTGGCGACGCATGCAACCTGGGTTGGAACATCGCTATTGATCAAAATCAAAATGCTTTCGTCTCCGGCGAGACGGCGTCAACTAACTTTCCCACGACGCCTGGAGCGTTTGATACAACCTGCGGCACGGATGGCCAATGCAATGACACCGGTTTAGGTCGCATTGCTGATTTCTTCATCACTAAAGTTGATACAAAAGTTACTGGCCCGCCATCACTGACTTATTCAACGTATCTCGGCGGAAGCGGCGAAGAGCGTGTTACTTACAACGGCAGCATCGCCGTCAACTCGGGTGGTGACCTGATCTATGTTACTGGCCTAACTGCGTCTACCAACCCAGCCGACTTTCCTCTTAAGAACCCTATGCAACTGCTGCCTGGCGGCAACGCTGATGCGTTCATCACAAAGTTCGACATTTCGCTCCCCTTGAAATCAGGACTTAATCAACTCGTCTACTCGACTTACCTTGGTGGTCCCGGAACCGAAATCGGTACTGGCATTGCGGCTGATGTTGATGGCAACGCCTACATTTCGGGTTCTAGCGGCGGCACTTTTCCGTCAACCGAAGGTCAACCGGGCTGTATCGATCCCGGCGTCTTTGTAACGAAGCTAAGTGCATCCGGAGAAGAGCAATTTGCGATGTGCATCAGCGGTCTTGGACAAGACACTGGTTTGGATATCGCGATCGATCCTTCTGGTTGCGCGTACGTCACAGGTTTCACCGAGTCGAACAACTATCCAACGGTTAAAGCCTTTCAATCGGTGTTCGCCGGTGGAACCGGAGCTACGCCTTCTGATGCGTTTGTCAGCAAACTCTGCAACGGTACCGATCATTTCAAGTGCTATGACGTGCGGGCAGAAGACGGTTTTGTCCCCTTCAGCGTCACGCTCGTCGATCAATTTGAACGGGAACCGGTGCTTATCCAGCGACCGGTCACGCTCTGTAACCCGGTTGCAAAATGCGTCGATGACGATCACAATTCGGCAACACCGCCGGACTGCACGCCGGTATTGAATCCGGATGACCACTTGGTCTGTTACGAAACTAGAGACGATAGTGGCCCCTTCTTCGAAAGGCGTGAGGTTGTTGTCTCCAACCAGTTCGGGAATCAACAACGACTCACTGTGTTGCGTCGCTCCAACTTGATGTGCTTGCCGTCGTTGAAAGCGCAAGTGCGACGTTCGCCATAGGAGCGCGATTCATCGTGTCCTAATTTGATGGGGCGTCCCTCCGTGGGCGCCCCGTGCCGCTTACCATCTCAAAAAGTGAGGGGCGACCATGGAGGGACGCCCTACAAATTAGGACACTATCGCGCGATTATCTAATTCATTGCCTCTTTACGCGCCGTCCTCCAGTCAGTCAAACTTCCGAGACTCATAGGAGGGCCGGTTTGGTACTTATTGCGCGCCCTGAATCAGAAAAGAGAATTCGCTTGAACTCTTCCCCTCGGTCGACGCGATGATCTTAAAGTGTTAGTCACATCACCGGTTGGCTCACGACCCTCTAGTAGAATCCAATTCAGGATGATAGAACGTGTCGACTTGCCCTTAGGACTCTGGTAAAAGTTTGTTCGGAGGACATTTATGCGCAAATGCTTTTTTCTCACGCTATTGGGTGTGATAACGATTACTGGATACTCGCAGCACGCGTCTGCTCAGCCGGTGTTCGCGCGAATCTTTCCGCCCGAAGAATTTGCGGCGCGTCGCGCTGCCGTAATGAAAGAGATCGGCAATGGGGTCGCCATTCTGCACGGGACAACCGAGCGCCCCGGTGAGCAACCCATGCGGCAGAACAATCAGTTCTACTACCTCAGCGGAGTGGATGAACCGCGAGCAATCCTGGTCCTCGACGGACTGACCAAGCGTTCGACACTTTTCGTCTCGACGGGTGGCGAACGGCGTGAGCGAATGTTTGGTTCGGCCCTCTTTCCCGGAGAGCCCGCAGCAAAGCTCACGGGAATCGACGCAGCGCTGGCGCGCGCTGACTTTGGCGAGGTGCTGGCAGCCTTCGCTCGTGATGGCCGCACGATTTATACGCCATTCCGTCCGGAGATTTTGGGAAACGCTTCTGCCAGTGAACCAATAGCTCTGGCAAAAGCCACGAAAGAAGATCCATGGGACGGCCGGCCTTCGCGAGAGGAAGTTTTCATCGAGAAGATCAAAGCCCTCTCGTCAAAAGTAACTGTCCAAGACCTCGACCCGATCCTGGATAAGATGCGGGCGTTTAAGAGTCCACGTGAGATTGAGATTATTCGTGAAGCCACCCGCATTACCGGAATCGGAATCATGGAAGTGATGAGAGATGCGAAGCCGGGGATGTTCGAGTATGAGTTGCAGGCCGTTGCGGAGTTTGTCTTCAAAAAGTATGGATCATTTGGGGCGGCCTATTTCGCTCTCGTCGCGACCGGAACAAATACTTTCTACTCTCACTATCACGCCAACACCTCAAGACTCGGGAATGGTGACCTGGTCCAGTTTGATTATGCTCCTGACTACAAGTACTACGTGTCTGATGTGACCCGGGTGTTTCCGGCTAATGGCAAATTTACGAAGCGGCAGCGGGAGTTTTACACAATCTACCTGCGTCTCTATCAGGCGGTGATGACTTCCATCAAGCCACATGTGGCTCCGCGCGACATCATGAAGGAAGCGGTCACCAAAATGGATCGAATCATGGCCTCTTATGAGTTCACCGATGCGGCAATCAAAGCGGCTGCGGAGCGGTTCGTCAATCGCTATCGAAACAGCAAATCAAATAGTCTGGGCCATGCTGTGGGAATGGAGGTGCACGACGTGCGCCTGCCGACTGACACACTAGAGCCGGGCCAGCTCTTCACCATTGAGCCCGCGATGACGATACCTGATGAACATCTCGGAATCCGGCTCGAAGACGTGATACTGATCACTGAGAATGGTTATGAAAATCTTTCTGCTTTCGTGCCAGTGGAAATTGATGCGATTGAGAAGTTAATGGCTGAACCAGGAATAAGCGAGGGCTTTATGAAAAGGGTGAAAGAGGTGAGCCAGTCGCGCTAGGCTTCCGCTTATCAGACGAAGGTTAGATACCACCAGCTTCAGTCCCGACCACTCGGGATAACATACTAGGACACTTGCACGTTTAACTGAGGAATGCATTTTGCAGGCGTGATAACGATCGGTTCGGGGCGCGTCAGAATCGGTGTGTCTTACTCACGACGCAGCAAAGGATAATTTCATGACCCCAACGATAAGATTGCTTCAATTTCGAATCTCCTTAGTTCTTACACTAGCCTTAGTGTTCATGGCTGCAGAGACTAATGGTCGCGCCCAATCCGGAGTAATCAAGTCGGGGACTCTTTTTTCCAACAACGACAGTACCAACCCGCAAGGCGCATTGCCTAAGGGTAGTGTCGCCGCGCCCAAGATCGCTTTTGGAAGCGTCCGTGATAATGACAATCACGACATCTATGTGATGGACGCCAATGGAAGCAATGAAATCAGACTAACAACGAGCTTGGCCTATGACGATCAGCCAGCTTGGTCTCCCGATGGGAGTACGCTGGCGTTCATGACTGATCGCGACGGCAATTTTGAAATCTATTCAATGCCGGGTGTGGGTGGCGTACCAACGCGTCTCACAAATAACCCCGCTGCCGACGGCTTTCCTGCCTATTCACCTGACGGCACAAAGATCGCATTCGTACGCGGAGATCTTCGCAATCCCAGCACCTTTGAAATCTGGGTAATGAACGCCAACGGTAGTAACCAGCTTCGCCTAACGAACGATACCGTAATTGACGGAGTCCCATCCTGGTCACCGGATGGGACCCGAATCGTGTTCATGAGTGGCGGTGCAAGTGTCTTCGATCCTAACAGTTTTGAAATCTACTGGATAAATGCCGATGGCAGTGATCGAGTACGACTAACCAACAACAATGTCGTCGATGGTCAGCCGTCTTTTTCCCCCGATAACATGAAGATTCTGTTCGCAAGTGGCGACGCGATGAATCCAAACAGCATTGAGATTTTCGTGATGAATGCAAATGGATCAAATCGAGTACAACTTACGAACAACGCTGTAACGGACGGCTTCCCGGTCTGGTCGCCTGACGGAAACAATATCGTTTTTGCACGCGGTAGTATTGCCGATGAAAAAAACGTCGAGCTTTACATTATGAATAGTGACGGCAGCGGCCAAACAAAACTAACAAACAACGCCGCGCTTGATTGGTTTCCGGCATGGCAGCGAATTCAACCCCCGCCCAGCACCATACAACTGAGTTCAGCCACTTACAGCGGCACTGAAGGCAACGTCAATACAACTTTCACTGTAACGAGGACGGGCAATACTGCCGGCACTGCAACAGTGAGGTATGCAACCAGCGACAATGCGGGCTCGAACAATTGCAATGCTGCGACTGGCATCGCATCCGAGCGTTGTGACTACGAAACTACTGGCGGGATTCTAACGTTTGCGTCCGGCGAAACGTCTAAAGTTGTTTCGGTTCCTTTGATTGATGATGCCTTCGCTGAGGGTAACGAAACTTTTAGTGTCAATCTGTTCGTCGCAAGCGGGAGCGGTGTCGGTTTAGGTTCGCCAACGACCGCTACCATCACTATAAGCGACAATGATTCGACAAACGGCACAACAAATCCACTGGATAATACCGATGCACAATTCTTTGTTCGCCAACACTACATTGATTTTCTGAATCGCGAGCCCGACTCGAGTGGTTTCGCATTTTGGACCGGTCAGATTACACAATGCGGCAACGACCCCCAATGCATCGAGATTCGCCGCATCAACGTCTCCGCAGCATTCTTCCTTTCGATCGAGTTCCAGGAAACCGGATATCTTGTCTATCGAATATACAAGGTTGCGCTTAATCCTCCCGGCATACCAGTGCCGGTTCGCTACGCTGAGTTTCTTGCTGATACGCAGCAAATCGGACGGGGAGTTATCGTCGGCCAGGGAAATTGGGAACAGCAATTAGAGGATAACAAGCGAGCCTTCGCTGAGGAGTTTGTGCTTCGTTTAGTGTTTACTCAACGCTATCCGAGTTCAAACACGCCCGCGCAGTTTGTTGACGCCTTATATGCTAACGCTGGTGTAATTCCCTCGACTCTTGAACGAAATTTCGTCATCGCAGAGTTTGGCGGGGCTCCGAATACAGTTGACACCTTGGCGCGGGCGCGAGTGCTCCGACGGATTTCAGAAAACACTGCGCTCAAACAACAAGAGTTCAATAAGGCGTTTGTGCTGATGCAATATTTTGGTTATCTACGCCGAAATCCTTTCGATCCGCCGGAGCCAACGCTCGACTTTCAGGGTTACAATTTCTGGCTGAATAAGCTCAATCAGTTCAATGGAAATTACATTAACGCAGAGATGGTGAAAGCGTTTCTGGTTTCCACCGAATATCGCCACAGATTTGGGCCGTAGTTTGTTGATAACCACCTGCTTTAGTCCCGACCACTCGGGATGGAGTCTCAGTTTCGCGCTAGAGTACCGCTTCTAAGAGACGATTAGATACCACCTGCTTTAGTCCCGACCACTCGGGATGGAGTTTCAGCTTCTCGCTATAGAAAAACTGAAAAGCGGATCTGTAGCGAGAAGTTGAAACTCCACGCTGCTAAAGAGACTGTGTGAAAAGTTTGGAATGCACAACTTAACCACAAAGACACGAAGACTCAAAGACACGAACCGCTCTTCATAAGTTGCATTTGTGTCTTAGTGTCTTTGGGCCTTTGTGGTTAGTTTTCTTACGTTTTGAGTTTTCACACAGTCTCTAAAGCAGGTGATATCTAAACATCGTCTTGTAAGCAGTACCCCAGGACGAAATTGAAACTCCAGCCCGAGTGGTCGGGACTGAAGCAGGTGGTATCTAAACGTCGTCTGGTAATGTGGGTGACATTTCAAGCTTGCTC
>JBKPQV010000523.1:0-6013 GCA_046734235.1 Acidobacteriota bacterium | reverse complement strand
GATCTCAGATTGTTGCTTTCCAATCAGCAATCAACAATCACCAATCAGCAATTATCCTGGCGGTGTAGCTCAACTGGCTTCAGAGCGTCGGTCTTGTAAACCGGTCGATAAGGGTTCGAATCCCTTCATCGCCTCCAGTCTATTTCAGATTTCAGATTGAAGATTTGAAGACCTAAAGTGGTTTTTAGACTCACAATCGGGGAATTCAATCTGAAATCTGAAATTTTCAATTTAATTAATTTTCTTGTGGTGTAGCCAAGCTGGTAAGGCGCCGGACTGTTAATCCGGTCACCGTGGGTTCGAGTCCCACCGCCACAGCCAAAAAAATATTTCAGATTTCAGATTGAAGATTTCAGATTGCACATGTTTACCAGAGTCAATCTGAAATCTTCAATCTGAAATCTGAAATAGACACTGGTCCGGAGCTCGAGTGACAGAGCAGCGGCCTTTTAAGCCGTGAGGTGCGGGTTTGAGCCCCGTCGGATCAACCAAAAATCAGGCTTTGGGTCTTTGGTCTTGGGCCTTTGAATTCACGAACCGATGGCGTTACGAAGGCCAAAGTCCCAAGACCAAAGTCCACTTGCTGCGGTTTAGCCCAACGGCAGAGCGCTCGACTGATAATCGAGAGACGAAGGTTCGACTCCTTCAACCGCAACCAAGTCTATTTCAGATTTCAGATTGTAGATTTCAGATTTAACTTCCGGGGCATAGCTCAACTGGTAGAGCAGCCGCCTTATAAGCGGTGTTAGCGCCAGATCAGCGCAAGGTTCTGGGTTCGAATCCCAGTGCCCCGATTACGTTCTATTTCTCCCGACAGGCTAAAGAGTCACTTGGGCCACAGAAGTCGGTACCGTCACGCGGTAGCGTCGGGTCGCCCCGATTCTGTCGTCCTAAGTTCAAAATGCGACCCGACGCTTGCTACCGCGTGACGGTACCGACTTCTACGCCCCAAGAGTTGTTAACTTTGCATGTGCTTCTAAAGCATGTCGGACAGTTTCGGGATGGTGTAACTGGTAGCACGTTGGACTTTGAATCCAAAGATGAAGGTTCGACTCCTTCTCCCGGAGCCACAAAATTTCAGATTTAAGATTTTAGATTTCAGATTGTTGCGCTAGAAGAACCCAATCTTCAATCTGAAGTCTTAAATCTTCAATTCAAATCTTCAATTCTCTTGTGGGATGGTGTAACCCGGCAACACGCTGCGCTCTGAACGCAGTAATGAAGGTTCGAATCCTTCTCCCGCAGCAGAAAAATTATTTCAGATTTAAGATTTCAGATTTCAGATTGGTTTCGTTCCTAAGGTTCCTTAGATGCCGCAGGTCTTTCATTCTGAAATCTGAAATCTGCAATCTGAAATCGCAAAAGGTATCTCGATGTGTCAGATCGTTTTGGAGGTACAACAACATGGCAAACAAGACACTGTTCAAGTCACTAATCGGCAAGCTAGTCCCGGCAACTGATGCTCTCAATGAGCACCTGGCGCCCGCTTATCAGCTCACACCAAAGCAGCAGCTCGCTCAGTACGCAGTAACTGGCTGTTTGAACTCTACTTTTTACGTGAGTGCAGATGAGCAACTAGCGAAGGTGCTGGAACTTTGTGAACAGGTTGATGCCGCGTTCATCGCCAAGACTGCTCTATACGCCCGCAAGCGTGGTCACATGAAGGACATGCCTGCATTACTGTGCGCGGTCCTGTCATTGAAGGATCGCAATCTGCTGAATGTGATCTTCCCGCGTGTAATCGATAACGCGAAGATGCTTCGCAACTTCGTGCAGATCATGCGTTCTGGGGTTGTGGGTCGTAAGTCACTTGGTACTGCTCCGAAGCGATTGGTTCGCGAGTGGCTCGACGCGCGTGATCCGGTGAGTCTGTTCAAGGATAACGTGGGCCAGGACCCTTCATTGGCAGACATTGTGAAGATGGTCCACCCAAAGCCAGCTGACCCGCATCGCGAAGCGCTCTATGGTTACTTCATAGGTCGCGATCACAACGTGGAAGTACTGCCTGATCTTGTTCGCCGTTATGAGGCGTTCAAGCAGGGCGCAGTCAACGATCGCGGTCAGGTTCCAGACGTTCCGTTCCAGATGTTAACAGCGCTGGAATTGGGCAAGAAGGAATGGACTGAGATTGCGCGACGCGCTCCATGGCAGATGACACGCATGAACCTGAACACTTTTGCGCGTCATGGCGTTTTTGCTGAGGCAGGAATGCCGCAACTGATCGCAGATCGTCTGCGCGATCCTGAAAAGGTTCGCAAGGCCCGTGTTTTTCCATACCAGCTAATGGTGGCGTACACAATGGCCGCAGCCAACAAGGAGATTCCGCAGGTTGTGGCTAACGCGCTCCAGGACGCAATGGAGATTGCGACTGAAAATGTTCCTGAACTTGCCGGCAAGGTTTATGTATTTCCGGACGTCTCAGGCTCAATGCACTCAGCCGTAACTGGTCACCGCAAGGGGGCGACATCCGCGGTTCGTTGTGTGGACATTGCCGCACTCGTGGCTGCAACTGTGCTGCGCAAGAACCCTGATGCTGAGGTTATTCCGTTTGAATCAAGCGTGGTTAAGGTTCGCCTGAATCCACGCGACAGCGTAATGACTAACGCAGACAAGCTCGCCAAGCTGCCAGCGGGCGGAACAAACTGTAGCGCTCCACTTGAGTTTATTAACAAGCAGGGCGCAACAGGCGACCTGGTGATTTACGTTTCAGATAACGAATCATGGGTCGATTCTCCGCACTACGGCCGATTTGGAGGTAGTGCAACACGCACAATGAAAGAATGGGCAAAGTTCCAGCAGCGCAATCCAAAGGCACGAATGGTATGCATCGATGTTCAGCCTTACGGAACTGTGCAAGCTAAGGAACGAACTGAAATTCTCAACATCGGCGGATTCTCTGATCAGGTATTTGACGTGATCGCGGAATTTGCACGTGGTGAACTGAACGCCGACCACTGGATTGGCGTAATTGAGGAGGTGATCCTGTAATAAGAGTTTCGAGTTTCGAGTTCAAAGTTTCGAGTTTTTTCCAAAGAGTCAAGCTTGGGATCTGAAAAACTCGGAACTCGAAACGATGAGTGTCCGTTAAAGGAAAGGTTTCGAGTTTCGAGTTCAAGGTTTCAAGTTTGTTTTTTCCAAAGAGTCAAGCTTGAAATCCTAAAACTTGAAACTCGAAACTTAGAACTCGAAACTGACGAAGTCTGGTCGAATGCTGTTTGAGACTACATCACACTTGTAATGTGACCGGTCCGTAAGGACCTGTCGTCCCAAGCGACTTTGTCGACCGCTAAAATTGGTTTCGAATTTGGAGTTCAAAGTTTCGAGTCCAAAAGAGTCAAGCTAGAAATCCTAAAAACTCGAAACCCAAAACTTTAAACTCGAAACTTCGAATACGGCGAATGCTGGTGGGAGTACATGGTAACTGTAGGTTCGACTCCTGCCCCGTCCAAAAAAACTTATGGGCGGGATCTCTCGCTAAATGTTGTCGCCAGAAAATGAGCTTTGTACTTTGAGCTTGGTACTTTATTTATTGGCAAAGCACCAAGTACAAAGAACGAAGTGCTAGTTCGAGGGTGAATGCTGAAAGGACTACATCTCCAACCTGAGCCACCGTGGGTCTGATAAACCCAGCGATGTAATCATCGTGCTCGCTGTCTTTTCGATCTTGTCACCCCTAATTGCGAATTCGCGCGCCGAATGCGGATGGAACTACATTCCATGTGAGGACGAGGTTCCGGGTTCGAATCCCGGTGGCACCCCAGAACTATTGAAGATTTCAGATTGCAGATTGTTGATTGGAAAGATGTGACTCAAAACAATCAACAATCTGAAATCTTCAATCAACAATTATTTATGGGTGCTATAGCTCAAGGGCAGAGCGCGCAAACGTGTTTCATCGATTTTGTCGGCGCGGTTATTAGCAACGAATGGTTTTGAGAAAGTTAAACGTCGGGAGGTTAGAACGAAATGAAGTTAGCAGAAGCTCTACTGTTGAGGGCAGATTGCCAAAAGCGTATCGAACAGTTGAAGGCACGGTTGCTTAGCAGTGCCAAGGTCCAGGAAGGTGAGAAGCCCTCTGAAGAGCCGCAAAAGTTGCTTAGTGAGGTTGAGGCTATTTGTAATCAGTTGGTCGACTTGATCAAACGAATCAACAAGACAAACTCTACAACAGCATTCGCCGAATATGGCTCGATTGCCGACGCTTTAGCGGAACGAGATGTGCTTGTTCTACGTCGCGCGGCATATAGCGATCTGGCAGCACATGCGGCAGTGAGGCAGGACCGCCTTACAAGATCTGAAGTAAAGTACATTTCCACTATCAATGTTGCCGAAACCCGTCAACATGCGGACGCGCTCGCGAAAAACTATCGTGGGCTGGATGCCCGAATTCAGGAAATGAATTGGAAGACAGAACTCATTGATTAATGATGCAGTCGGTAATTTACCGAATAGAAGCGAGCACAACCCGCCAACTGGGTAAGTTGGATTACGCCGAAAGGCGTCGACTGGTGGCGCACAGGGGCGTGTGCCAGTGGGTTCGACTCCCACCTAACAAGTCATGCCCAGTAAAGTCACAAGGGTAATGTGTAAATCGTATTGTTACTACCGTGTGCTGATCTGTTCGGTTGATGAGGGTGGGTACGGGGATCTGCATCTTTAAAAAAACTAGCTCATTTTCCATTGGACATTTTTCATTTATCAATTGGAAGAATCAAGTTGACGACTCGACGCGATTGGGCTATGTTGTTGGCCCACTTCAAAGAAGTAGGTACCGTCATGCAACGCACCAGGTGTTACATCTTCGCTTAACTTCTTCGCGACCACATCGGTCGCGACCTCTGAGTGTATCCAAAAACAATTGAATCAAGACATGGTTTGATCTTTTCTTTGTGTCGCTGTGTCTCTGTGAGTCCGATATGCTTCGGCTTGTCGGATGCTGGCTTCGAAGTTCGTAATTTGTTCAGACGAGTTGAAGCATATCGGCCACACACAGAGACAGCGAGTTAGATAAGTAATTTGAAATGGGCATAGAAAACTTTATTAAGAAGGCTCTACAACAACCTACCGATCTGATCTCTTATCACGTCGGCCGGGAACTGGCAGAGATCTATCCGGATAAGAATATTCTGCAAGGAAAAAACTGGTATTTCGACCTGGACGCCTTCGTGCGCGCGGAACAGTGTTCGATTATGGAAGATAAGTATGTTTTCCATCAGGTGCAGACTTACTGGGAGGGAAAAGGGAAGAAACAGAAACACTACATCGAAAATTCCTGGCTGAATGTCTTATGGGCTGGCCAGTTGTTTGACGTCCTTCTCATCACCTGGTCGGAGGGAATGTATCGTCGCCGGCATTACTGGGTGATTGCTGACAGCCGGCAATTCTGCGAGTCCTTTGTAGATGCGGTCTGTGAGTGGTCGTGCGAAGTGCGTGGGGAAATACTGGTTTATCATGAAGGTTATTTTGAGAAAAACAAGGAACTCTATGAATCGATTAAAAACGCCACTTTCGAAAACCTAATCCTCCGTGATTCACTCAAAGAAGAAATTCAGTCAGACTTTGTACAGTTTCTTAACTCCCGGGAAATTTACGAACGCTATCGTATACCCTGGAAGCGGGGAGCGCTTTTTATTGGTCCACCTGGAAACGGAAAGACACACACAATCAAAGCGCTCATAAACACACTCGGCAAAGCCTGTATCTACGTGCGCAGCTTCAAGGCCGAGTGTGGAACCGAACAGGAGAACATGGCTGAGGTGTTCAAACGCGCACGTATGACTGCACCTTGTTTGCTCGTTCTTGAGGACCTCGATTCGATGATCGATAGCAAGAACCGTTCGTTCTTTCTTAATGAGCTCGATGGGTTTGAAACGAACACCGGTGTGATTGTCTTAGCAACGACTAACCATCCCGAAAAACTTGATACCGCAATTTTGGATCGACCTAGCCGTTTCGATCGCAAGTATCACTTCAAGCTACCCGGTGAGGCGGAGAGGTTGGCTTACCTCAGGAA